>NZ_JBFBCE010000094.1:35748-36481 GCF_040689595.1 Streptosporangium sp. NPDC051023
ACCGTCACGGTCACCGTACGAGCGGCGCTCACCACCGGGACGGTCGTCACGATTGAACGGGGGACGCTCACCCCGATCACGAGAACCGTAAGAACCCCCTGAGCGCCCCTCACGGCGCTCACCGTATCGAGGACCGTCTCCTGGACGTCCCCTGCCGCCTGCCGCGCGATCGCCGCGGTAGCCTCCCTGACCGCCAGATCCGCGGTTCTCGCCTTCTTCGCGCCGGCCCGCGCCGTCACGCCCGTTGTCACTGTTCACTTCTGGTTCCATTCGTTTGCTCACTCGGCGAGCGCGTCCCGTTTTCCAAACGGATGGGACGATTCGCTGTGCGGGCGGTCTCCGGCCGCGGGATGCGCCCCGTTCGCTATCGCTGCCCCGCCCTATCGTGGTCTGGCGCGACGAAGGCCACCCTCGGTGGGGCGGCCCGGCCTCTCCAGCCTAGCAAGCCGCTCAAAGTCCGTACGCCCTATGTCATCGCGCCTGAAGATGATCAGAGGCGAAGATCTTCAAGGCCCTGGCCTGCTCGTACGGCTCAGCGGGCTTGCTGCGACACGTACGCCCCGTTCCGTCCAGAAAACACGCGTTGGAACGGGCAAGTCAGGCACGAAAGCCCTCACGAAGCCTTATAAAACAGAAGAAGGGCCACCCAAACGGGTGACCCTCCCTCAAAAGATTGTCCGGCGGCGACCTACTCTCCCACACCGTCCCCGGTGCAGTACCATCGGCGCTGAAG
>NZ_JBFBCE010000095.1:0-36293 GCF_040689595.1 Streptosporangium sp. NPDC051023
CGGGGCGGGGGGCGCACGGGGCGGCCCTCGGGGTGCGGCCGGGGGGCCCCCCCCCCCCCCCACGTCATCACGTCACCCGAAGGGTCGGGCCACGTCAGTCGGTCAGGTAGTTCGGACCAATCCACTCCCACCAGGGACCCGGCTTGAGACGGGTCTTGGCCCGGAAACCGCCAGCGCGGACCAGGGTCGGACGCTCGTAAGCGCGCATCTGAATGCACCTCCTCTCGTGGATGAGACGGGGCTGACACGGTCACCGCCGACGTCCCGATCCGCCGTCGGTCGCGCCGGCCGCGTGATCGGTTCGGTCGGGCGAGCCACTCGCGTCAACCGCACAATCCAGTGATAACCCACATGTTTTGTTTGTTTTCGAGGTCATGCGATGAACAAACAAAGCAATGAACAACCGAACAAACGAACAATCCCGCCACCAGGAAGGACCTTCGTGAAGGGAACGGGTATGGCGGTGATCCAGGGCCCGGGAAAGTCCGCCGCCGCCGGTTGCCTACCATTTCTCGCATGGCAGAGCGATACGCGATCTTGAGCGGTTCCACCTTCGAGGAGCAGATCGGTTACGCGCGCGCCGTGGTCGACGGCGACCGGGTGTACGTGTCCGGGACGACCGGATTCGACTACGCGACGATGACGATCTCCGACGACGTGGTCGAGCAGGCCGAGCAGTGCCTGCGCAACATCGGCAAGGCGCTGGCAGAGGCGGGCTGCTCGTTCACCGACGTCGTCCGCGTGCGGTACCTACTGCCGGAGCGCGCGGACTTCGAGCCCTGCTGGCCTGCCCTGCGCCGCCGCTTCGGCGAGGTCCGCCCGGCCGCGACGATGCTCGTGTGCGGCCTCGCCGATCCCCGGATGAAGATCGAGATCGAGGTGGACGCTCGACGGCCCGCGGCACCGGAGTCCACCTCGGACGCCCTTTGACCACATGCGTAAAGCCCTGTGGGGCGGGCCCGCGGACGGGACCGCCCCACAGGGGGAAAAGCGCCTCCCCCGCCGATCCGAGCATCGGCGGGGGAGGCGAACATGCCCGCGGTTGCGGGACGTCCGGATTCACTCCACCCGGCGGACCTGACCTTCCAGACGACCCGTCCCGTGGATCCGGAGGACGAGGTCGGCGGCCGTCACGGCACCCTCCCCACAGGTGGGACGGTCCAGCGCGGCGAAGAAACCGAGCGCGTTCCAGGCGATGCTGG
This sequence comes from Streptosporangium sp. NPDC051023, assembly GCF_040689595.1. Lineage (NCBI taxonomy): Bacteria > Bacillati > Actinomycetota > Actinomycetes > Streptosporangiales > Streptosporangiaceae > Streptosporangium > Streptosporangium sp. NPDC051023. Next base: position 1,203 of record NZ_JBFBCE010000095.1, read on the forward strand.
GAACGTCGGGGTTGTACCGGTAGCGCCGCAGCCCGGAGTCGTGATCCCCGAGGGTGAGCTCCACCCGGTCGTCCTCAAAAGTGACGGTCGCCTCGACCACCCCGTCGGCGGACTCCGCGCGAAGGCTTCCCCGGTACGCGGCACGCTCACCGTCGATCCATTCACCGAGCTCACGGCCACAGCCGTCATCGGCCCTCGTCGCGGCGGGGGCGTACGGCACGGCGGCCAGGGCGGCGGGAGCCGACCCGAAGCCGAGAAGGCCCACCAGGGCCAGGGCTGCCACGCGGGCGGAGGTACGGGACATACGGTTCCTTTCAACGGCAGGACGACGCCCTGGCCTTCGCCTGCCGCTGGGCAGGACGGGCGGGCGGGATACCGGAACCAAATCAAACCCAGCTACAGCGAGTAGTCAACGACCACTCTCAGCTATGACTCCAGGTTGTTCCCGCGATCCGCGCCGAAAGCGCGTCATCCTGCCCGCCTCGCCCTGCCCGCCTTGCCCTGACCACTCCGCCTCGCCCCGACCGGCCCGGCGAGCCCTCCCGGTCGAGGCACTGGTGCGACGTCACACGGCCCCCAGGCCCTTCGCCATGACCGGTTCCCGGCGCACACCGTTCATCATCGCCGGTCAGGACGTCGAAGGGCACGACGCCGTGAGCGATCATCCCGGTTCTGCCGGGATGATCCGCGTAAGGCGGGACTAACCCGCGTGAGGCGAGACCTAGCGGACGACGACCTCGGGGCCGGGGGCGTCCTCGTCGAGGTCGATCTCCACGCCCATCTCCTCGGCGAGCCGCATGGCCTCCTCGATGAGGGTCTCCACGATCTGGGACTCGGGAACGGTCTTGATGACCTCGCCCTTGACGAAGATCTGGCCCTTGCCGTTGCCCGAGGCGACCCCGAGGTCGGCCTCGCGTGCCTCACCGGGACCGTTGACCACGCAGCCCATCACCGCCACCCGCAGCGGGACCTTCAGCCCGGTCAGGCCCGCCTGGACCTGCTCGGCCAGGGTGTAGACGTCGACCTGGGCACGGCCGCACGACGGGCAGGAGACGATCTCCAGGCCACGCTCGCGGAGGTTCAGCGACTCCAGGATCGCGGCGCCGACCTTGACCTCCTCGACCGGCGGGGCCGACAGCGAGACCCGGATGGTGTCGCCGATGCCCTCGGAAAGCAGGGCGCCGAAGGCCACGGCCGACTTGATCGTGCCCTGGAACGCCGGGCCCGCCTCGGTGACCCCCAGGTGCAGGGGGTAGTCGCACCTCTGGGCGAGCAGCCGGTAGGCCTGAACCATCACGACCGGGTCATTGTGCTTAACCGAGATCTTGATGTCCCGGAAGCCGTGCTCCTCGAACAGCGAGCACTCCCACAGCGCAGACTCGACCAGCGCCTCCGGGGTTGCCTTGCCGTACTTCTGGAGCAGTCTGGGGTCGAGCGACCCGGCGTTGACGCCGATCCTGATCGGCACGCCGTGGTCGGCGGCGGCCTTCGCGATCTCGCCGACCTTGTCGTCGAACTTCTTGATGTTGCCCGGGTTGACCCGGACCGCCGCGCATCCCGCCTCGATCGCGGCGAAGACGTACTTCGGCTGGAAGTGGATGTCGGCGATGACCGGGATCTGGGACTTCCTCGCGATGATCGGCAGCGCCTCCGCGTCGTCCTGGGACGGCACGGCGACCCGGACGATCTGGCAGCCCGACGCGGTCAGCTCGGCGATCTGCTGAAGCGTCGCGTTGACGTCGGCGGTGAGCGTGGTGGTCATCGACTGCACGCTGACCGGCGCGTCACCGCCGACCGGGACGGAACCAACCATGATCTGACGGGATTTGCGTCGCTCGGCGATCGGCCTGGTCCTTACGGATGGGATCCCGAGAGCAACAGAAGTCATTTTCAGCCCTTGAAAAGTCGGCGACGTTCCCCAGTCTAGGCAGTCGCCGTGAGCTCCCGTGCCCGAATCCGCGCCCACTCGTCGGCGCCGAGCACCTCGGCGACCGTGTCGGCCCCGGTCACGGTGTGCTCGGAGACCACCGCGGCCACGGTGTCCACGATGCCGGGGAACGGCAACCGCCCCGAAAGGAAGGCGTCGACGCAGACCTCGTTCGCCGCGTTGTAGACGGCGGGGGCGGTGCCGCCTGCGGAGCCGACGTGGCGGGCCAGCGCGACGGCGGGGAAGGCCTCGTCGTCGAGCGGCTCGAAGGTCCAGGTGTGCACCTTGGTCCAGTCGACGGAGGGGGCCGCGTCCTGGACCCGTTCCGGCCAGCCGAGCGCGAGGGCGATGGGCAGGCGCATGTCCGGCGGGCTCGCCTGGGCGATGACCGAGCCGTCGACGAACTCGACCATCGAGTGGATGACCGACTGCGGGTGGACCACGACGTCGATGCGGTCAAAGCCGATGTCGAAGAGCAGATGGGCCTCGATGACCTCGAGGCCCTTGTTGACGAGTGTGGCGGAATTCACCGTGATGACGGGCCCCATCGACCAGGTGGGGTGCGCCAGCGCCTGCTCCGGGGTCACGTTCGCCAGCTCGGCACGCGGCCTGCCCCGGAAGGGGCCGCCGCTGGCGGTGACGACCAGCCGCCGCACGGCCGACGCGTCCGCGCCCGTCGGTCCCGCTGCCCACAGGCACTGCGCGAGGGCCGCGTGCTCGGAGTCGACCGGGATCAGCTGCCCCGGCTTGGCCAGGCGTTTCACCAGTGGCCCGCCGACGATCAGCGACTCCTTGTTGGCCAGGGCGAGCACCCTGCCCGCCTCGAGCGCGGCCAGCGTCGAGGTCAGCCCGAGCGCCCCGGTGATGCCGTTGAGAACCACGTCGGACGGCCAGGCGGCGGCCTCCGCGACCCCCTCGGGCCCGGCCAGGACCTTGGCGGTCACCCCGTGCGCGGCCAGGGCCTCCCGCAGCGCGGGCAGGGCCGAGGCGTCCGCGACGGCCACCGCCTCGGGCCTGAACTCGGCGGCCTGACGGGCCAGCAGGTCGATCCTGCCGCCTCCCGCGGCGAGGGCCGCGACCCTGAACCGGCCGGGGTTCCTGGCGATGACGTCGAGGGACTGGGTCCCGATGGAGCCGGTCGAGCCGAGCAGGACGACGGAACGAGTGGTGTCTGACTGCACGGCCCTATTCTCCAGGGTCACCTCCCCCTGTCGAACCGGCCCCGAGAACTGTGACCCATGGAACACCGGATAAAAAGTGTTACTTAAGTCCGGATTTCGCTATAGCAATACTTGTAAAGATTGAGAAATGCTGACATGAAGCGCACTAGCTTCCCGACCCAGCATCAGGTCTCGGGAGGTAAAAATGCGCCGTACGGCATGCCTGGTCCCCATTCTCACGCTCGCCGCCGGGAGCACCCTGCTCTCCGCGACGGCCGCGCACAGCGCCACGGCGGCGTCGGCGACGCCACCGGCGTCCACGGTGTCGGCCACAGTTTCGGCCACCGACACCGAACCGGTCGAGAAGGAGGCCGCAGACACCGGGGCGGAGCAGCGCTCGGTCCGGAGGTACTGGACGGAGGCGAAGATGGCGGCGGCCAAGCCGCTCGACGCCGTCGCCCCGGGGAAGGGCGGCGTCAGGCTCACCGCCGCGGCGGCCGGGACGCGGGCCTCGGAGACGCGGCTTTCCGGAGCACGGCTTTCCGGGACGCAGGCCTCAGGGATGCGGCTTTCCGGGACGCGGGCCTCGGGGGCACAGCCCTCCGCCGCCCCCGTCTCGGTCCCCGCGACCTCTCCCGGCGGCGAGGCCGCGACAACCGTCAAGGCTCCGGCGGCCTCGCGCGCCTCGACCGGGGCGCCGTGGACCCGCTCGGGGGCGATCGTCAAAACCGTCGGACGGGTGTTCTTCACCTATCAGGGACGCAACGCCTCCTGCTCGGGGAACGCCGTGACCAGCGGAAACAAGAGCACGGTGATAACGGCGGGGCACTGTGTGCGGATGGGTGGCGCCTTCCACACCAACTGGGTGTTCGTCCCCGGCTACGACAACGGCGACCGCCCCTACGGCACCTGGGTCGCCACCACGCTCTACACGACCCCGCAGTGGAACAACAGCGAGGACGTCGACTACGACGTGGCCGCGGCCGTGGTCGCCCCGCTGAACAGCCGGTCGCTGACCGACGTGGTCGGCGGCCAGGGCGTCTCCTTCAACCAGGCCAGGCGGCAGCAGATGCACTCCTTCGGCTACCCTGCGGCCTACCCATACGACGGCTCGAAGCTGGTCTACTGCAGCGGCAGGACGTTCGACGACTTCATGATGTCCCACGACATCGGCCTGGACTGCGACATGACCGGCGGGTCCAGCGGCGGCCCCTGGTTCTCCAGGTTCGACGAGCGCACCGGCCTGGGCACGCTGAACTCGGTGAACAGCTTCAAGTACGGCTCAGCGGGCGGCTGGATGTTCGGCCCCTACTTCGGGACGGACGCACAGGCCGTCTACGACGCCGCCCAGGACACCGGAGCCCCCTGAGATTCACTGAAAGTAGCAGCAAGAACACATCTCGTAGTGCAAACTCGGTTCCCATGACTTCGAGCCTCCCCCTGCTCGCGGGTGTCGCGCTCGTCGCCGGGCTGACGGGCGCTCCCGTGAACGGCACAACGGCCACCGAGCACAGGCAGACCGAGCACGGACAGACCAGGCACGGACGGACCGAGCATGGACAGCGGGTCGCGCATGCCGCCTCCCCGGCCGCCGCGCCAGGCGAAGGAGATGCGGACGCGACCTCGTCACGGGTCAGCGTGGCCGAGCACGCGGGCGCCCGCGACGCGTCCGACCAGCGTCGCGTGCTCGGCTACTGGACCCCTCGCCGGATGGCGGCCGCCATCCCGATCGGCCTGCTCGGGACGGTGACCAGGCCGCTGGGCGCGGCCTCCCGCGCGCTTCACCGGACAGCGAGGGTCCGCGCGCAGGCGACGGCGGCGGGCGCTGCTCCGCACGGCCCGGTCCGCGCGGACGCCACCCCGTACGACCCGGTCATCACGGGTGCCGCCCTGTCCGGCCCGGTCCGCGCGGCGGCCGGGACGCCGGGCATGATGTCCAGCCCTGTACGGCACGGCAACGCCCGCGTCGGCGGGGCCCGCTGGGGCTCCGGCGGGCAGATCGCCCGCACGACCGGGCGTGTGTTCCTGACCCTCGACGGGGTCGACTTCGTGTGCTCGGCGAGTTCGGTCAGGAGCGCCAACAGGGACCTCGTGGTGACCGCGGGGCACTGCATCAAGGACGGTGCGGGCGCGTGGGCGGACAACTGGGCCTTCGTTCCCGGTTACGACCGGGGGCGCCAGCCGTACGGGCGGTTCACCGCCCGCCGCATGTTCGTCGCGGGTCCGTGGGCGCGCGAGGCCGACGACAGCTACGACATCGGCATGGTCGCGGTCAACAGGCGGGGCGGCAGGCACCTGGCCGAGGTCGCGGGCGCCCAGGAGATAGCGTTCGGGACCGCCAGGGGCCGTCAGACCCACGGTTTCGGCTTCCCCGCCGACGCGCCGTACGACGGCGAGAACCTGGTCTACTGCGCGGGGCCGGTCCGTGACGACCCGCACGGCCAGACCAGCGACCAGGGGCTGCGCTGCGACATGACCGCCGGATCCAGCGGCGGCCCCTGGCTGAGCGGCTTCGACCCCGTCACCGGGCGCGGCACGGTCACCTCGGTGAGCAGCTTCAAGTACAGCGACGACCGCGGCACCATGTACGGCCCCTACTTCGGCGAGACCGCCAAGCAGCTCTACACGGCGTCCGAGAAGTCATAGCGTCGCCCAGGAGCGGAAAACCCGGGAGCGAGAAACCCGGGAGCGAGAAAGGAGTACGGCCCGCGCCCCGGGCGACGGGGCGCGGGCCGTACCGGCCTGCCGTGGTTCCCGCGAGGGATCACCAGGGTCTAGAGGGAGAGCCCGGTCAGGACCATGACCTTCTCGTAGGTGAAGTCGGCCATGGCGGAGCGGATGCCCTCGCGACCGACCCCGGAGTCCTTGATGCCGCCGTAGGGCATCTGGTCGGCGCGGTAGGACGGGACATCCCCGATGATCACGCCGCCCACCTCCAGCTCACGGTTCGCGCGGAAGGCGATGTCCAGGTTGCGGGTGAACACCCCGGCCTGCAGGCCGAACGTGGAGTCGTTGACCGCGGCGAACGCCTCGTCGACTCCGGAGACCGACTGGACGATCATCACGGGGCCGAAGACCTCCTCGCAGGAGACCTTGGCGTCGTGCGGGACGTCGGCGAGCACGGTCGGGGCGACGGTCGCGCCCTCGCGGGTGCCGCCGGCGAGCAGCCGGGCACCGGCCGCGACGGCCTCCTTGACCCACTGCTCGACGCGCTCGGCGGCCTCGACCGAGACGAGCGGCCCGACCTGGGTCCTGTCGTCGGCGGGGTCGCCGGTGATCAGGGCCTCGACGGCCGGGACGAGCTTGGCCAGGAAGTCCTCACGCACGGACTCCTCGACGATCACGCGCTGGACCGCGATGCAGCTCTGCCCCGCCTGGTAGTTGGAGAACAGCGCGACCCGGGAGGCCGCCCAGTCGAGGTCGGCGTCGGCGAGCACGACCGCGGCGGCGTTGCCGCCGAGTTCGAGGGTGACGTGCTTGCGCGGCACCTGATCCAGGATCGCGTAGCCGACCGGGCCGGAACCGGTGAAGGAGACCACCGGCAGGCGCGGGTCCTCGACCAGGGCGCCCGCGCGGTCGTTGGGCACGGGCAGGACGGAGAACATGCCCTCGGGCAGGTCGGTCTCGGCCAGGATCTCGCCCAGCACCAGGGAGGAGATCGGCGTCGCGGGAGCGGGCTTGACGATGACCGGCGCGCCGACCGCGATGGCCGGGGCGACCTTGTGGGCCACCAGGTTGAGCGGGAAGTTGAACGGCGTGATCGCCAGGATCGGGCCGTGCGGGACACGCGAGATGTAGGCCAGGCGACCGGTCGAGGCGGCCTCGGTGTCCAGGCGCATGGCCTCACCGCCGAGACGGCGGGTCTCCTCGGCCGCGAACCTGAAGGTGGAGATCGCGCGGTTGACCTCACCCCGGGCCCAGAAGATCGGCTTGCCGTTCTCCTCCATGATCAGCCGGGCGATCTCCTCCGCGCGCTCGGCCAGGCGGCGCGAGACGTGGGCGAGGGCCTCGGCCCGCACGTGGATGGGGAGCGCGGCGGCCTGCTTACCCACGGCGACCGCCGCGGCGACGGCCTCCTCGACCTGGTCGGCCGTCGGTACTGAGCAGACGCCGACGACACGGCCGTCATGCGAGTTGGTCACGGTGAGCTCGGCGTCCCCTGTGGCGGGGCGGCCGGCGAGCCAGAAGGGGCGCACGTCCATGGGTCAGACGGTATGCCACCCACCGAGACGGGGCGTTACTCCACTGTGCACAAGACAGACGGCGGAGCGCGCCACAGCGCATAAAAACAACCTGCCTCCTGGCTGTAACGAAAACAGGGCAGTTTATGGATATTTCTTATATGGCGGCGGTTTGAATGATCTTCGCTCTGGCTAAGTCACCGATTGCAACTCCCTCTCAGCGAAAGGGCGTGGCCGCATGACCTCTCCGGCGCCGCGCGGGCTGCAGGGTGCCTATCTTCTCGGCGAGCGGGCGGGTCAGGACGAGCTTCGCGGCAAGCTGCTCGACGTGGCCAGCCAGCTTCTCGTCACCATCGGCCCGGAGAGCCTGTCGATGCGTCGCATCGCCGCCGAGGCAGGGTGCTCGACGACCGTCATCTACACCATGTTCGGCAGCAAGGAAGGCCTGGCGGAGGCCCTCTACCTCGAGGGGTTCGAGCGGTTCAGGCGACGTCTCGAAGCCGTGCCGCCGCGTAAGAACGCCCTGGAGCACCTCACCGCGCTCGGCCCCGCGTACCGGGAGGCCGCGCTGGCCGAACCCGGCTACTACGCCCTCATGTTCGAGCGGGCGATCCCCGGCTTCGTGCCGAGTGAGCGGGCCAGGACCCTGGCCAGGGCGGCGCTCAACATCCTCGACCGGGTGATCGCCGACTGCATCTCGTCGGGATACATCATCCCGACGCAGCCCAGGAAGATCGCCGATGCCCTCTGGGCCGCCGCCCAGGGCGCCATCGGCCTCGAGCGGGCCGGTCACCTGCGCGACAGCGACACCTACGACGCGGTCACCTACGCCACCATCTCCCGCTACCTGGCCGACAAGCCCTGAAGACCCGCTCCCCGGCCCGTCACCCGGCCGCGGTCAGCGCGACCCAGAGCTCCGCGCGGGCCGCCGGGTCGTCGAGGTCACGCCCGAGAAGCTCCGCGACGCGGCGCATGCGGTAACGCAGGGTGTGCCGGTGCACGCCGAGCCGTTGCGCCGCCGCGTCCCAGTGCCCGTTGCAGGCCAGGTAGGCGCGCAGGGACTCCAGCAGGTCGGCGCGCGAGCCGTACTCGCGGAGCGGGGCGAGCAGCGCGGCGGAGAACGCCTCGGTCGCCTCCGGGTCCAGCAGGGAGAGCAGCCCCTGGCCCGCCAGGTCGGCGAAGCGCATCACACGTTCCGCGCCGCGCCTGGCCGAGGCGAGCGCCCGGTCGGCCTGGTCGAGCCCCGTGCGCAGGTCGCCGGGGCCGACCGGGGAGCCGAGGCCGACCTGACCGTGCCCGGCGAGCGCGGAAACCGTGTCCTCGGCACGGGCCTCGGAGACGACGACCACGACTCGGTCGGCGTCGGCCGCAGCGAATCCCTCGGCCACGACCTCGATCGCGGCCTCGAGCACCGCCTCGCGGTCACCGGCGACGGCCAGCACGACGAGCGGGCCGTCAGGCAGCGCCTCCCCCAGCAGTTCCAGGATCTCCTGTCCGGCTTCCACCTGCCCGGCGAGCAGAAGCCTGAGCACCGCGGAACGGATCTTGCGCTCGGCGCTCAGGTGCTCCCTGCCGTGCTCGATGGCGAGCGTCAGCAGTGATCCCGCGGCGTTGACCACGGTGTGCGCGACCGGCGTGAACGGCTTGTTGAGCCCGACCACGAAGAATCCCCTGACCCGGCGGGCGCCCAGCGGCTGCACGATGACGTGCTCGGCGGGGGTCGAGAGCGCCAGGCTCGCGGGCACGCCTCGCCCCGGGGACCTCCTGAGCCGCTCCACCTCGGGCAGCAGGCGCGTGACGTCGGCCGCTCCCCTGCCTGCGCCGTGCCGTACGGCTCCCGCCTCGTCGAGCAGCACGGCCCAGCCGCCCAGTTCGTGGGCCAGGCGGTCGATCACCGCGACGGCGCCCTCAGGACGGAGCGCGGCGCGGGTCAGCCGCCCCTGGGCGGCGAAGGCACGGCTGATCTCGTCGTACTGCTCGGCGGCGATCAGATCGCTGACCAGTTTGCTGATGGCGACGAACGGGGTGTCGCGCGGCACCTCGATCAGCGGCAGCCCCGCCAGCGCCGCCGCCTCGACCAGGCCCGCGGGGATCTCCTCGTGCCCGATGCCGATGCCGAAGCCGAGGCCGGTGACCTTCCTGTCCACGAGCCTGCCGACGTAGGGGCCCGCGTTGCCCTCGTCGAGACGCATGCCCGTGGTCAGGACCAGCTCGCCGCCCTCGAGGAACGGGGTGGGGTCCTCCAACTCGCTGACGGCGACCCAGCGGACCTGCCTGTCGAGCGCATCGTGCCCGGCCAGCACGCCGAGTTTGAGCGGCAGACGCCGCACGACGGTGCGGAGCGTCGGCGCCACAACCACCCCCTGTTTGTACGTTACGGCAAGGGTGCCGCCAACAATTTTGCCATAGTGCATCATCCGTATCCCGGCATGCGCGACATACCGTCACTGCATGAGCACCGTCACCCAGGGCGGCCCCTCGCTTCCTCAGGAGCGCCGGGTCGTCACCGAGATTCCCGGCCCGAAGTCCCGCGAGCTGTTCGCGCGGAAGCAGGCCGCCGTCCCTCCGGGCATCGGCACCACGCTGCCCGTCTTCGTGACGCAGGCCGGGGGCGGTGTGGTCGTCGACGCCGACGGCAACTCGCTGATCGACTTCGGTTCCGGCATCGCGGTGACCAGCGTCGGCAACTCCGCCCCGCGCGTGGTCGAGCGGGTGACCAAGCAGGTCGCGGACTTCACCCACACCTGCTTCATGGTCACGCCGTACGAGTCCTACGTGCGGGTCTGCGAGAAGCTCAACGAGCTGACGCCCGGTGACCACGAGAAGCGCACCTTCCTGCTCAACAGCGGCGCCGAGGCCGTGGAGAACGCCGTCAAGGTCGCCCGGCACGCCACGGGACGCCAGGCTGTCGTCGTGTTCGACCACGGCTACCACGGCCGGACCCTGCTGACGATGACGCTGACGGCGAAGAGCATGCCGTACAAGCACCGGTTCGGCCCGTTCGCCCCCGAGGTCTACCGGGTGCCGCTGGCCTACCCCTTCCGCTGGCCGAGCGGCCCGGAGAACTGCGCGGAGGAGGCGGCGGCCCAGGCGATCGACCAGATCACCAAGCAGATCGGCGCGGAGAACGTCGCCGCCGTGGTGATCGAGCCGATCGCGGGCGAGGGCGGCTTCATCGAGCCCGCCAAGGGCTTCCTGCCGAGGATCGCGGAGTTCTGCCGCGAGAACGGGATCGTCTTCATCGCCGACGAGGTCCAGACCGGCTTCTCCCGCACGGGCAACCTGTTCGCCTGTGAGGACGAGGGCATCGTGCCCGACATCATCGTCACCGCCAAGGGCATCGCGGGCGGCCTGCCCCTGGCGGCCGTCACCGGGCGCGCCGAGCTTCTCGACAAGGTCCACGTCGGCGGCCTCGGCGGCACCTACGGCGGCAACCCGCTCGCCTGCGAGGCGGCGCTGGGCGTGCTGGAGACCATCGAGGCGGAGGACCTGACCGGCAGGGCCCGCCACATCGGCGAGGTCATGCTTCCCCGGCTGCGGGCCATCGCGGAGAAGAACCCGGCCGTCGGCGACGTACGCGGCCGTGGCGCCATGATCGCCATCGAGCTGGTCGTCCCCGGCACCAAGGACCCGCACCCGACGGCGGCGGGCGAGATCGCCCAGAGGTGCCATGCGGAGGGCCTGCTCGTGCTGACGGCGGGCACCTACGGCAACGTGCTGCGGTTCCTTCCGCCGCTCGTCATGCCCGACCACCTGCTCGAGGAGGGCCTGACGATCCTGGAGAAGGCCATCAGCGAGGCCTGACCGTTTAGATCATCCCAAAAGGGGCACCCGGCTTGAGGCTGGGTGCCCCTTTTGCTGTGTTACGGACCACGTACGGGGAGTGATTTAACCACCGCTTGACATCCACCACAGCGATCACGGACGGCGACGGCGTTATAACGGTTCCGATATGAGACTTCGCGATCAAGACGGGAGACGTGATGGACTGGCGGCATACCAGGACGGCATGGATCACGACGACGTTCGACCCGGAGGGCCTGACCCGGGCCCAGTGTGAGGGCGACGCCTGCGTGGCCTGCCACAAGAAGTGGCCACGGCCGCGGACCAGGATCGGGCGCCTGCCGGACAACGCCTCGCTGTTCGCCTGCGACGAGTGCGCGGGCGCGCTGCTCCAGGAGCCGGAGGAGAACGTCTACCCTCTCCCCCGTCGTGCGGCCTTCTTCTGAGTCCGCCTCGCTCCCTGCCCTCGCGCCGCCCTCGCGCCACCCTTCAGGCGCCCGCCACTCTCGCTCCACGCCTTCGACACGACACGCCTTCGACGCGACGCCGGAACCGCCCTCCGGCGTCCCAGAACCCCCGCCCGAAACCTCCGCAAGCGTCCTCGAACCTCGCCGACCGCCGGTGCGCGGGATCAGGCGGACAGGAGCACCTCGCGGGTCTGATCCCGCATCCCCCACGGCGAGCCGTAGGCGTTGAGCAGATCGAGGAAAGGCACCGCGTCGAACGCCTCGGGGCCGAGCACGCCCGTGCCCGACCAGACGCCGGTGGCCAGCAGCTCCAGCGCGACCACCGGGTGCACCGCCGTCTGCCAGACCACGGCCTGACAGCCGTACTCCCGCATCGACCACTCGTTGTCGACCACGTGGTACAGGTACACCTCGCGGGGCGCGCCGTCCTTGCCGATCCCCTTCACCCAGGTGCCCGCGCACGTCTTGCCGCGCATCCGCTCGCCGAGGGTGGCCGGATCCGGCAGGGTGGCCGCGACCACGTCGCGCGGCGAGGCCTCGACCCCGCCGACCCGGATCTTGCCCGCGTTGTCGAGGCCGAGTTTGTGCAGGGTCTTCAGGACGCCGATGAACTCCTCACCGAGGCCGTACTTGAACGTCACCCGCTTGGCGTCGATCCAGCGCGGGACGAGCAGGACCTCCTCGTGCTCGACGTTGACGCACTCGACGGGGCCGATCCCCTCGGGGAAGTCGAACACCTCGGGCTCGCTGAACGGCTCGGTGGTGTGCCAGCCACCGTTCTCCCAGATCACCGGGGGGTTCAGGCACTCCTCGATGGTCGTCCAGATGGAGAAGGTCGGCGCGAAATCATATCCCTCGACCACCAGGTTCGACCCGTCGCGGACGCCGATCTCCTCGACGCTCTCGAAGAGATGCTCGGCCGCGTACCGCGCGAACACGTCGGCGAGCCCCGGTTCGACCCCCATGCCGACGAGCGCGAGGCCGCCCCTGGCCCGCCACGCCTCGGCCAGCGCGAACTGCTCGTCGCCGAGCTTCACCCCGGTCAGCTCGTACGGCCTGCCGGGATGGGGACGTGACAGCGACATCGCCATGTCCAGGTAGTGCGCCCCCGCGTTGAGCGCGGCCCTGAACAGGGACATGGTGAAGCGCGGGTCGACGGCGTTGAAGAGCACGTCACAGCGATGCTCGGCCAGGGCGGCCTCAACCGCCGCCTGGTCGGAGGCGTCCAGCTCGATGGCGCTGAAGCGCGGGTCACCGATCCTGGCCACCGCGTCGGCGGCCCGGCTCTGTTTAGAGTCGGCCACCACGATGTGTTCGAAGAAATCTCGGCGTGCCGCGATGGGTACCACGGCGGAGCCGACGCCGCCCGCTCCCACAAGAAGGATTCTCATGGCGGGATCCTATCCACTGACTGGTCGACCAGTCGATATTTTGAGCATGATCTCACCACTGAATCCATCGCCAACAGTGAGCGCACCTACGGAAACCGTGGGTTTTTCGAGGTCAGGCAGACATGCCTGAGAAGACAGGGGAGCGCTCCGGCGTCGGGGGATTCACCGGAGCGCTCCGGGCAGGTCACGCCCAGCGGGGGCATGGGCGTGCCTGCGGCTCGTCAAGCCCGAGCCAGGGAACCTTCGTCTACTTCACCAGGTCCTTCCACCGTTTTCCCCAGTCGGTGTAGTCAGTACATTCCCCGCCCAGCCCTCCGCAATCCTTTGTCGGGCGGACGGCAAAGAGAACATGCTTGAGCTCGCGGTCGTCGCGCGCGTGGTAGACGTCGCACAGTCGCCGGGCGTCGCCGTCGCAGGCCTTCCTGTTGGCGGGGGCGAGCCCCGTCCAGGCCGCGGCCGAACCCTGCACGTCCGCGGAGCCGACCCAGTTGAGCCACTCGTAGGCGCAGTTGGGGCTCGAGGCGTTGGCGCCCAGCATCCACGAGTCGGCCCAGCCGGTCGTCGCCTTCGCGTCCACCTCCTTGACCGCCCTTCCCGCGCGTCTGAAGAGGTCGAGGTGGTACGGCAACGCCTGGGCCAGCCGTACCTGCCCCGTCGAGAAGGCCTGGATCACGTCGAGGGAGTTCCCCCAGTAGACCCGCTGGGGGCCGTCGTTCTCGGCGAGCAGTCTCTCCGCGGCGTCGAGCTGGGCGGGGGTGAGCTGGAACGGATCCCCGATCCCCAGCTCGGGGCTGGTCTCCCTGAGCGCGAGGGCGGCATCGGCGATGCTCAGCGGGGTGTCCCTGATCGCCGCCTGATCTGTCCTGTACAGGGCGTCCGGCCCCTGGGGAGCGGCCCCCTCGTACATGACCTGGTTGACCCCCCAGAGGTAGGGGACCCCGTAGACCCTGCCGTTCTTGTCCCGCGTCGCAGGCAGCTCGCGCAGCCGCTTGGGAATGTCCTTGTACGACTGCAGAAGCGTGGTGTCGAGCGGCCGGACCGCGCCGTCCGCGATCAGCTTTCCGGCCAGGTCGGGAGAGGGCGAGATCACGTCATAGGACGTGCCGCGGAGCTTGTCGGCCATCTCCTCGCTCGTGTGGACGCGATCGAGCCTGGCGACCCTGCATCCGGTCAGCTTCTCGAAGGGCGAGACCCAGTCGGCGCTTGAGGTGGCTCCGCCGTACTCGATGTGGCCCTGAAAGGTGAGCACCTGGAGCATGCCCTCTCCCTTGCCGATCGACGCCGAGGGCGCCGGGCTGGGGCTGGCGCTGTGGCTGACACCGGGACTGGCGCTGTGGCTGGAGTCGAGGTCTCCCGGAGAGGGAGAGGTGGTCGGAGGTGCTGGAGAGGGCGTCGGCGTCCCCTCTGCGGCGCCCACCCCGGTCGAGGCGCAGACCGCGAGGGCCAGGGCGCCCGCCAGCGTGCCGAGACGTGTACGGCGGAGCCTGTCCCTGCTCACGGAGTCCCCCTATCGACGTCGCCACCGACCTGTCCGGAGCCTACCGGCCATCCCCGTCACCGGCCGCGCAGCCGCCCCTCACCGGCAGGGCACACGAGCCTTACCTCTCTCGAACACGGCGAATCTCCTGAGTACGGCGAAGCCCCGCGCGACGACGGGGGCCGAGAAGCCGAAAGCGATGGCCGGCCGAAGCCGGGCGCATCCCCTCCTGCCTGTGCCGGGCCCCTTACCCCGGGGCCCGGCCGCGCGGCGGCTACTTGTTGGTCGGGAAGCCGAGGTTGACGCCGCCGTGGCTCGGGTCGAGCCAGCGTGAGGTGACGACCTTGCCCCGGGTGTAGAAGTGCACGCCCTCGGTGCCGTGGACGTGGGTGTCGCCGAACAGCGAGGCCTTCCAGCCGCCGAAGCTGTAGAAGGCCATCGGCACCGGGATCGGCACGTTGATGCCGATCATCCCGACCTCAACCTCGTTCTGGAAGCGCCTGGCGGCGCCGCCGTCGTTGGTGAAGACGGCGGTGCCGTTGCCGAACTCACCGCCGTTGATCAGTTCGAGCCCCTCCTCGTACGAGGACACCCGCACGATCGCCAGGACCGGGCCGAAGATCTCCTCGCGGTGGACGCGGGAGCCCGCGGGGACGTGGTCGAGGACCGTGGGGCCGAGCCAGAAGCCGGGGGTCTCCTCAGCCGCGGCGCCACCGCGCACCGGGGTCAGGCGGCCGTCGACGACGAGCTTGGCCCCCTCGGAGACGCCGAGGTCGAGGTAGGAGACCACCTTGTCCCGGTGGGCCCCGGTGACGAGGGGGCCCATCTCGGAGGCGGGGTCGTCGCCGGGCCCGATGGTCAGCGCGGAGACCCGAGACACGATCTTGTCGACCAGCTCGTCCCCGACCGGGTCGACGGCCAGCACCACGGAGATCGCCATGCACCGCTCCCCCGCGGAGCCGAAGCCCGCGGAGACCGCGGCGTCGGCGACGAGGTCGAGGTCGGCGTCCGGGAGCACGAGCATGTGGTTCTTGGCGCCGCCAAGCGCCTGAACCCGCTTGCCGTTGGCGGTGCCGGTCTCGTAGACGTACCTGGCGATGGGCGTCGAGCCGACGAACGAGACGGCTCGCACGTCCGGGTGCCCGAGCAGCCGGTCCACCGCCTCCTTGTCTCCCTGGACCACGGTGAAGACGCCGTCCGGCAGCCCCGCCTCCTTCCAGAGCGCGGCCATCAGGAGGGAGGCGGACGGGTCCTTCTCCGACGGCTTGAGGACGAAGGCGTTGCCCGAGGCGATCGCGATCGGGAACATCCACATCGGCACCATGGCCGGGAAGTTGAACGGGGTGATCCCCGCGACGACGCCCAGCGGCTGGCGGATCGAGTAGGAGTCGACGCGGGTCGAGACGCCCTCGGAGAAACCGCCCTTGAGCAGGTGCGGGATGCCGCAGGCGAACTCGACGACCTCCAGGCCCCTGGCCACCTCGCCGAGCGCGTCGGAGTGGACCTTGCCGTGCTCGGCGGAGATGAGCCTGGCCAGCTCGTCGCGGTTGGCGTACATCAGCTCACGGAAGCGGAACAGCACCTGCGAGCGCTTGACCAGCGAGGAGTCCCGCCAGGCGGGGTAGGCGGCCACCGCGGAGGCGACGGCCACGTCGACCTCCGCCGCCGATGCCAGGTGGACGTGCCCGCTGACCTCACCCGTCGCCGGGTTGAAGATCTCGGAGGTACGGCCCGTGCCCTCGACGGGGGCTCCGTCGATCCAGTGGGTGATGTTCTTCATGACGAGACGACCTCGGCGTTGATGACTTCGAGCGCGTTGACGATGATCCCGAGGCCTTCCGCGGCCTCGTCCAGGGTCAGGGTGAGGGGCGGGGCCATCCGCAGCACGTTGCCGTACAGACCGCCCTTGCCCGCGAGCAGACCGGCCTTCTTCGTCTCCTCCATGAACCTGGCCGCGAGCGCCGGGGAGGGCTCCCCGCTCGCCGGGTCGACCAGTTCGACGGCGAACATCAGGCCCTTGCCCCGGATGTCGCCGACGATCGGCAGGCGCGGCGCGGCCTCGCGGAGCCCGTCGATGATCAGGGTGCCGGTCCTGGCCGCGTTCGCCTGCAGGTCGTGGTCGAGCACGTAGTCGAGGGTCGCGTTCGCGGCGGCCATGGAGATCGGGTTGCCGCCGAAGGTGGCCAGGCCGACCGCGTGCAAGCCGTCCATCAGGTCGCCCCGCGCCACGACGCCGCCCACCGCGAAGCCGTTGCCCAGCCCCTTGGCGAAGGTCATCATGTCCGGCGTGACGCCGTGGTTCTGGATGCCGAAGAACGCCGAGCCGGTACGGCCCCAGCCGGTCTGCACCTCGTCGGAGATCAGCAGGATGCCCTGCTCGTCGAGGACCTCCTTGTAGGCGGCGAACAGCCCGTCGGGCGCCATGGTGAAGCCGCCGACGCCCTGGATCGGCTCGGCGATCAGCGCGGCCACGTCGCCCCCGACGGAGGTGGCCAGCACGTGACGCAGGTCGTCGACGCACGCCGCGATGTAGTCGGCGTCCGAGAGGCCGCGGAACTGGGTGAGGTGCCGGTCGGCGCCGTGCAGGAAGTGCACGTTCAGCGGTGACAGCGAGTTGTTCTTCCAGGACCGGTTGCTGGTCACGCTGACCGCGCCGAAGGAACGGCCGTGGTAGCTCTGCCGCATGGCGAGCACCTGGTCGGATCTGCGTGCGTAGGTCGCCAGCAGCAGCGCGGTCTCGTTGGCCTCGGTGCCCGAGTTGGTGAAGAAGACCTTGGCGTTCTCGATGCCGGAGAGCCTGGCGATCTTCTCGGCAAGCTCGACCTGACCGCGGAGCAGGTAGACCGTGGAGGTGTGCACCACGCCGGTGGCGAGCTGTCTCTCCACGGCCTCGCGCACCTCGGGCACGTCGTACCCGATCATGTTGGTCAGAATGCCCGCGAAGAAGTCCAGGTAGCTCTTACCCGAAGCGTCGACGACCCGGTTGCCCTTGCCGCCGACGATCTCTATGGGCTCGTTGTAGTACAGGGCCAGCCAGTTGGGCATTACCGCACGGTGGCGCGCAAGAAGGTCCGACATACATCGAGTATGTCGGCTCGCGACAGATGCTCCTACCGACAGTGTGTCGGGATATGCGCGACTAAGCCGTCACGTTGTCAGAATCCTGTTCCGGCCTCACCGCGGTGACTCGACCGGGAGGCCAGGCATTCCCCGGGAGCGCGCACGAGCGTGGGGGTTCCCGTACGGCTTGCGCCCTGCGACGGTTGGCGCAAGCCGTACAGGAAATCGAGCGGAGCACCCCCCAGGTTCCCCGCCCGAGCTTCGGGGTGGCGACCTCGGCCGGACCGAGGCGCCGCGAGCCGCCGGCACCGTGGACGCGGGTGGACCTCCGCACCGGCACGACCTTCCACGCGCCGAACGTCGGTCGTGCCGGTCATGTCCACCTCCAGTCGGCTTGGCGACTCATGAACCATCGTGACCCACATTTCCCACTTAAGCAATCTGAAATACATGAATTTTTGGCTCGTTTCCGTGACACTCTCCTCACCATCAGAAGTCCGGCAGGGGTTTCACGCAAGGGGTGGATCCATGCTCGTACGCCGTACGAGATTATGGAACACCGTATGATTGGTTTTATGATTGATGGGTGAAGCAGCCCATGACCTCGGTGTGGACCCGTGAGAGGCGTACGGCCAAGAGCCCGACGCTGAGCCGGGCGCAGATCGTGCGCGCAGCCGTGGAAATCCTCGACGCGGAGGGGATGGACGCGCTGAGCATGCGCCGTCTGGGGACCAAACTCGGTTCCGGGGCCACGAGCATCTACTGGCACGTGGCCAGCAAGGACGAGCTGCTCGAACTCGTCCTCGACGAGGTCTTCGGCGAGGTCCCGCTGCCCGACCCCGACGTGATCGGCTGGCGGGACGCGGTCTCCGCGTTCGCCTACGGCCTGCGCGGGGCGCTCTTCGCGCATCCGTGGTCGACCGTGCTGATCGGCGCCATGCCAACCCTCGGCCCGAACGCGATGCGGCTCTCCGCCGGGCTGCTGAAGACGTTCAAGCTGGCGGGGTTCCAGGGCCGGGCGCTGGACCAGGCCTCGTCGACCCTGATGTCCTACGTGACGGGCGTGACCACGCCCGAGATCGCCTGGCAGTCCATCATCACCGCCTCGGGGATGAGTCCCCAGGAGATAGCGACGGACATGATGCGGATGCTGCAACAGGCCGCAGGCGACTACCCCGAGCTGGTGACCAGCTACGCCGAACACGAGAAACTCGACGACGGCGTCGCCAGCGCGCTCAACTTCGAGTTCGGCCTGTCCTGCTTCCTCGACGGTCTGGAAGCGCGTCTGAGGCAGCCGTGAGGCGATCCTGGGGCGGCGCGCTCGCCAGGACGCCCCAGGACGCACCGGCCAGCACGACCGCGCCACCCGCGACCTGCGGCCACGACAGGGTTCCCCCGAGTAGCAGCCACGAGGCCAGCACCGCGACGACGGGTTCCAGCATGCTGAGAATCGACGCCCTGACGGGGCCGAGCGCCGTGGCTCCGACGAAGAACAGCCCGATCGCGAAGACCGTCGACACGAGGGCGACCGCCAGAGCCCATCCCCAGCCCGCCGCGGCGAAGCCGAGGTCCAGTCCGCCGAACGCCAGCCCGAGCAGCGCGAACGCCCCGGTCGCGAACATCGCCAGGTAGGCACTGGTGACCGTGGGCGAGAGCGTGGCCGAGACCCGGCTGCCCAGGACGATGTAGCAGGCGTAGGCGGACGAGCCCCGGGAAGAGGTGCAGCAACAGCACGGCCAGGGCGGGCGCGATGCGCTGGACCGCCGTGAGGTACAGCAGTGACTGCGCCGCGTACATGCCGCCCAGCAGCGCTGGCGTCGCCCACTGGGGTCCCCGTAGTACTCGGGAAAAATCGGGCGGATATGGCTCATAGGCTCCTTGCCAGAAGGTCTTCAGGGCTCTGGCGGGAGGTTGCCGGGTGGTCGCTCCAGTGTTCACGAACGAGGAACTGGAGGGACTGCGGTGCTTGCCCGAGATCGGCCGGGAGGAGTTGTTCCGGTTCTTCACCCCGACCCCGGCTGATGTGGCGTTTGAGTCGCTCACGGCCGTGGACATCCTGCGAGAACTCAACGCCACCGGCGCCCGCTAGGTCCCTGAGGGCACACCGGCCGGGTTCGTTCCGGCCCGCTGGCGCGGCTACCTGGAGACCGCACTGAAGACAGGCAGCGTTACCGCCTAAGCGGCTGACCACAGTGGTGGACTTCGGCGCCACCCTCGCGGGGTTGCCGGTGTTGGCCGCGCTGCGGTCCCTGCCGGGCCTGCTGGGCCGTAAGAAGGTCGCCCCGGGCGAGATCGACACCGGCCTGCTGACCGGGTCGTGGCGGCGATTGGTGAGGTCGCCGAGCGGCTGCCGGCCAACACCCAGGTCCGTTTCGGTGAGGACGGGCGGCTGCACCTGGCCGCGCTGGAATCCGAGCCGAACCCGCCACTCTGATCGAGCTGCGGGAGGCGGTGAACGCGCTGCTGCCACGGGTGGACCTGCCGGAGGTGCTGCTGGAGGTGTTCGCCTGGACCGGTGCCGACGCCGCGTTCACCACCATCACCGGCGGCGAGGTGAGGCTGGCCGACCTCAGCGTCACGATCGCCGCGCTGTTGGTCGCGCACGGCGCCGCGGCCACCGTGGTCGCACGCGAGGTCGCCAGAGCGGTCCTGCTCGGTGGTTGGCACCCGCGGTAGCACGCTGGAACAGCATCAGAGATCCCTGGTTGTGATGGATCTGGTTGTGGTGATCAATCCATCTACCAGGGGTTTCTTACACCGTCAGACGATCGCCAAGCTCGCCATGCTGTGACCGATGCCCTGCCGCCAGGGGGATGAAAAGGCTCAGTGTTCAACAGTCAGATGACGCAAGTCAGCCAATTCGCTGCGTCCTACATTGAGGAAACCTCTACTTCCCTTGGCAAAGGAGAGCCCGATAGCTCCCAGAAGGCAGACCGACACCCACTGACCAGGACGCCGTCACGACCTCGACCTCGGATAACAGCCACCTCCCACCCGATTCCGAACTCCGGGCAATTATCCGTTGTATATGACAATTCGGCGACCTCCCGGCCGCCCAGCCTGCCGATTCATTCAAGCCCAGCCGGTGGCAGAACCGGCCGAAACCCTCGACAAGGAGACTTCCATGCGAAACATGAAGAAAGCCCTGATCGCGCTGATCACAGGCCTCGCATTGACCGCTGGCATTGTCAGCGTCACCACGGAAACCGCTTCCGCGACCTCCCAGGGCAACGCCTACTGGAAGCTGTGCAGCGACTACTACCTCGACGGAACGTGCGCATTCGGCGGCTACTACCCGATAAGAAACTCCGACCTTCGCAGCACCGCCCTCAACGACAACATCTCATCCATTCAAACCAACTTCGTGGCCATCGAGACCTGGAATGACATCAACTTCAAGGGAACATACGGATACTTCCAGCCCAATTACACCTGGAACGTGCTGACTTCCCCCTACAACAACTCCATCAGCTCGGTCTCCTTCCCCGGGGCGGTCGGCTAGCGGTTCAGAGGCCCCCATGGGCAGAGGCCGGATGGCATCCCCTCTGCCCATGGGGGCGATACCCGCGCGATCCCCACGGCCCGTTCCCCCCGAACACCCGACACACGGTGGTCTGCGATGCTCTCAGCCGGACGAACATTCTCCCTGGTCCTGTCGGTCGCCCTGAGCACCCTCGCGCTCACCGGCTGCTCCCCGCACGCCGACGGCATGCCGGTATCGGCCCAGCAGATGGTGCACCTCCTCCAGACCCTGCTCCCGCAGGGCAAGCCTTCGGCGCAACAGGGGCAGGGGCAGGGGCTCAGCGACCAGCCCGTGTTCCCGCCCTCCGCCCAACTCGTCCTCGACGAGGGCGGGAACACGGCAACGGTGAAGGTGAGCCTCACCAGGTGGCCCGTGCCCGTACCCGCGCAGTACTCGCAATGCCCCGACACCGCCTACCACCCCTACAGCCATTGCACGCAGACCCTCCTGCCGGCCGGCGCCGAACTCGTCCTGGACCGCTCACCGAGGAACGAGAACCACCCGAACGGCGCCGAACTCCTCAGCGCACTGCTCACCTACAAGGACGGCAAACAGGTCTTCGTGTCCGAGACCGGCAGCTCGAGCGACAACAAGACGGTCGGACTGCCGCTGACGCTCAAGCAACTCGCCACCATCGCCACCTCGGCTGTATGGCAGCCCATTCTCGCGAAGATGCCCGCGCCGCCCGCTGGCGCCAGGACCGGCTCGGTCGCCAGGCTCTCTGGCCGGCAGATCAGCCACATCATCGGACGACTACTGCCGACAGGGCTGCGCGCCGCAGGGGAGGGCGGGTCAGACGGTTTCGGGCACCTCACCGTCGATGACGGCCACGGCGCAAGCCTCATCGCGGTGAACGTCCAGCAGTGGAAACCCGGCGACCCGGCCATGACGAAGCTGTTCCACAACGCCGGGACCTTGCCCGACGGCACCCGCATCAATACCCAGCAGGGGCCCGCTCCCCGCGGAGGCGCCGGCACGATCGAGTGGACCGTTGACACCCTGCGCCGGGACGGCCTGCGGGTCGTGATCTCGGCGGTCAACGCGGGCGCCTATCGCCTGCCTGCCAGCCGCGGCGAACCCGCCCTCACCCTTGACCAGCTCAAGCAGATCGCCCTCGACCCGGCCTGGCAGCAAACCGCCAACTGAACCGCAAGCCGGGCTCTCCCCTTGGCTGTTCCGTCCGGGACGAAAACAGAAGTCTCAGCGCCGTGACTGCAGCTCGTCCAGCCCGCACGCGGCCGCCTGGCCCCGTCCCTCACCCGCGGCGGCAAAACGATCGGCGACCCGGACGGCCGGATGACCGCCGAGGCCGTGGCCGACGTCGTCGGCCGCCTGGCCGCGGCCGCCAAGCTGTCCGGCGACTGGAGCGGGCACTCGCTGCGGCGCGGGTTCGCCACCGCCGCCCGCCGCCAGGGCCACGCCCTGGAACGCATCGGCCGCCACGGCGGCTGGGCCGACGGCTCCCGTGCTCTTCTGGGGTATCTGGAAGATGCCGATCAATGGACCGACAACCCGGTGGTGGGGCTGTAGACGGACAACGAGCCGGACGTGTACGCGGCGCTGGCCACGATCGCCGCGGCGGCGCGCTCCGCCTACGCCGACGGCTCCAACCTGCGGGTGCACTCCAGCGGCATCGTGCACGAGGTCGCGATGACCCGGTGGTTCGCCGACGAGCGGATGCCCGGCCCGGCCTGCATGGTGGGTGTCAGCGGCTGGGATCCGGGCGCGGCCCACCCGGATCGCGGGCCGGTGACGTGCCGCCGGTGCTTGAGGCTCACCGGGAACGAGCCGCCCGGCGAGCAGCTGGAGCTGTTCGCCACCGCCGAGCAGGACGCGGCTGCCGATGGCGAGGACAGTACAGCGAACGCCACGGCCTGATCTCGCCCCGGGGCGGAGTTTCGCGAGTTTCGCGAGGCACTCGCGCGCACGCGCGGAACTTTTCTCCCACTCGCACACGGAGACGTAGTCACTACGCGACTTCAAGTAACCACAGAGGGTAAGAGCGATAGTGCTTTTCCGGGGACGGACGCGGTGCCGCCCCGCCCCGGCATCCGATCCGTAAGAAGGTGCCCTGCCCCGCCCTCAGGAAGGGAATGCCATGAGCACCACCGAAAAGCAGGCCGCCGAAGCCTTCCAGTCCGGTCCCCCGATCATCCTGGCGCCCGGCCCACGCACAACCGACCGGATCCCGCCCCCGCCCAGCGACGTCTGGGAACTCCCCTACGGCACCGCCTGGGTCTACCACGGCGAGGGCAACGGCCAGCTCACGCGCCCGGTCCTGATCGCGGACGGCTTCAGCGTCGGCCCCAGCGACCTCAGCCTCACCTGGGAGCTCCTGGAGCACGGCCCGTACCCGCTCCTGAGGCCCTCACCGGAGAAGGAGCCACCATCTCCGGCACGCAGCTGTGCACCCAGTCCGAGGGCGAAAGCCAGCTCGTCGCCAACCTCCGGGTCCTCACCACTCCCAACCGCGAGGTCCGCACCAACGGACTGCCCGACATCGACGGCGCGCCCGGCGGCACCCTCGACGGCTTCGGCATCCTCGCCGACAAGCTGAACGAGCTCCCGCCCCTGCTGGGCTTCCGCGTCAGCAACCCCATCCGCGAGCACTGCTTCGTCCCGGCCGTCAGCGCCATCTCCGTACGGGAGCCGGGCACCCACGACAACCTCTACACCCCGATCAGCGATGAGGAGCTGGAGGAGACGCCCTTCCACGCCGTCAAGCTCGCCTCGCAGAGCGATACGCACACCCTGGTCACCGAGGAACTCGCCACCTGGTTCCTGGACCAGCTGCCGTAAGCGCGGTCGTCCCGCTGCCGTCGGACCAGGCCGGCCACCGTCGGCAGCGGGCCGCCCAGACGTCCTCAGAGGACAGACCAAGTAAGCCGGAAAGGGGAAAGACACAGGTCAGAACCCTGGCAGGCTTCCGGGGGCCAGGAACCGGTAAGGAACACGGCGGCGGGTTTCGCCAGCATCTCTACGCGCGCGGGGGTGCCTGGTCAGGACGCGCTGAACCGGCCCCACCCGCCGGAGGCGGTCAGTGGTAGGCGGGGGCGATCTCGTCGTGGCGGCCCTGGTGGGTGGTGACCGCGGCGGTGACCTCGGCCGTCTGGCCGACCTGCACGGGAGAGACCTCGGCGACGGGTGCCCCGATCGATATGCAGATCTCGATGTCGCCGTCGTTGTCGGCGTCGATGACATCGTGGAACACCAGGAAGGGGGCACCGGCCGGGTGTCGGCCGACTTGCGTGAGGGCCCCGACGAGGACGCCGAAGCCCTCGGCGACCGTCGCACCGGTACCGGCCAGATCGGTGTGGCGGCGCACCGAGGCCACGATCTGCGCGGGCAGGTTTTCGACAGTGATCGTGTAGTTCATGAGGCGCTCCTCGCCGTTGATCAGCCGGGTGATGACGGCCAGCATGTGATCGTGGCGATCGCGCTCCGCCCGCAGGCGTTGCCGGTGCGCGGCCAGCAGGCCGGAGACGTCCGCCGGAGAGGCGGCCGGCACTCGCCTGATCTCCTCGATCGGCATGTCGAGTGCCCGCAGCCTGCGGATCGATTCCGCCTTGCCCGCCTGTCCGAGCGCGTAGTAGCGATAGCCGTTGGAGGCGTCGACCTTCGCCGGCCGCAGCAGATCCAGCTCGTCGTAGAGGCGCAACGCCTTGACCGACAGCCGGGTCATGGCCGAGTACTACGGGGACCCCCCACTGCCGGGTGCTCGGCCTGCCGCGCAGCCCGAGCCAGGCGAGGAAGACCGCCGCGGCGATCGCGAACCGCAGCGCGAGAAGCGTCGTCACCGACATGCCCGTGCCGTAGGCGTACGACGCGAAGACGGGTATCAGCCCGAATCCCGCCGCCGAGACGAGCGTCGCCGCGACACCCCGCCACATCATCCGCGGCCACCTCCGAAAGGCCATTGTGATCCATCGGCGGCTGGGCCGCTCATCGTGCCTGGCTCTGGAGAGCGCCGTTCCCACGTCCCCGCCCTGACCTCGGCCGAAGCGGGCCTGCCAGGGCGGGAAGAGCGCCCGGCTCCGTTCAGAGCCCCATCCACTGCTGCATGCGGGTGAGCAGTTCCTGCGCGTCGACCGGCTTGGTGACGTAGTCACTCGCTCCCGCCGACAGCGTCTTCTCCCGGTCCCCCTGCATGGCCTTCGCGGTCACCGCGATGATCGGCAGATCGGCGAAGCGCGGCATCTTGCGGATGGCGGCGGTGGCGGCGTAGCCGTCCATCTCCGGCATCATGATGTCCATCAGGACCAGGTCGATGTCCTCGTTCCGCGACAGCATCTCGATGCCCTTGCGGCCGTTCTCCGCGTAGAGCACCTGCATGCCGTGCAGTTCGAGGATGTTGGTCAGCGCGAAGACGTTGCGGACGTCGTCGTCGATGACCAGCACCTTCCTGTCGACGAGTACGGCGTCCGCCGCCTCGACCGCCTGGGGCCGCTCGTCGGGGCTGGCCTGCACCAGTGGCAGCACGTCTCCGCGCTCCTGGGCCGACAGGTGCAGGGTGATGCGCTCGCGCAGCTCGTCAAGGCTCGGCAGGCGTTCGAGCGGCTGGGTGTTCGAGCGCCCCTTGAGGAGGTTCTCCTGCGGCCGGGTGAGAGTGCGGGTGTGGTGGGCGAGCACGGGCAGCTCGCGCAGCGCCGGATCCTCGTCCAGCCTGCGGAGGAACTCCGCCGCCCCGTCCTGCCGCATTCCCAGGTCGAGCACGATGCAGTGGTAGTCGTTCTCCTTCAGCGTCTCGACCGCGGTTGCCGGATCGTTGGCCATGGCCAGCCGAACCGGCCCGTGCGTCTCGCTCAGGTCGGCCGCGACGCTCTCCGCGAGCTGGGAGAGCAGCCCGTTCTGACGGGACTCCACGACGAGCAGACGGCGCCCGCCCCCACTCGGAGGCGCCTCGGCCGCCGGGGCGGCCGCCCTCGCGGGCGACACGGCGGACAGCCTGCCTGCGGCGGGAGCGAGGACACCTCCCCGCGCGGGCGCGCCGGAGGCACTGGGGGCGCCGGGCGCCACGTCCTCAACGGGCAGGCAGAGGCTGAAGGTGCTGCCCTGGCCAAGGGCGCTGACCGCCCTGATCTCACCGTTGAACAGGGAGGCGATCTCCCGGCTGATGGACAGTCCGAGGCCGGTGCCGCCGTACTTGCGGCTGGTGGTGCCATCGGCCTGCTGGAAGGCGTCGAAGATCTGGGAGAGGTTCTCCTTCGCGATGCCGATGCCGGTGTCCACAACGTGGAAGACAAGCACCTCCTGGTCGCGGACCCCAAGAAGGTCCATCTTCTCGATCCGCTCGATACGGAGCCCGACCGAGCCGCTCTCGGTGAACTTCACCGCGTTCGACAGCAGGTTGCGCACCACCTGACGCAACCGCTGCTCGTCCATGAGGAGCTCCTCCGGCACGTCCGGGGCGACGGTGACATCGAACCTGAGCCCCTTCTCCGTGGTCAGCGGCCTGAAAGTCGCCTCGACGTAGTCCAGGAGTTGCCGCAGGGGCAGGGGCTCGACGCTGATGTTCATCTTGCCCGCCTCGATCTTGGACAGGTCGAGGATGTCGTTGATCAGCTGGAGCAGGTCGGTTCCGGCCGAGTGGATGACGTTGGCGTACTCGACCTGTTTGGCGGTGAGGTTGCGGGCCGGGTTCTGGGCCAGCAACTGGGCCAGGATGAGCAGCGAGTTGAGCGGGGTGCGCAGCTCGTGGCTCATGTTCGCCAGGAACTCGCTCTTGTACTTGGAGGCCAGCGCGAGCTGCTTGGCACGGTCCTCCAGCTCCTGGCGCGCCTGCTCGATCTCGCTGTTCTTCGTCTCGATGTCCCGGTTCTGCCTGGCCAGCAGCTCCGCTTTCTCCTCGAGCTCGGCGTTCGAGCGCTGCAGCTCCTCCTGACCGACCTGGAGCTCCGTCGCCAGCCGCTGCGACTCGGCGAGCAGGGAGTCGGTGCGGGCGTTGGCGACGATGGTGTTGACGTTGACGCCGATGGTCTCGACCAGCTGCTCAAGAAAGGCTCTGTGCACCTGGGTGAACCGGTTGAGGCTGGCCAGCTCTATCACGCCGAGCAGCTGGTCCTCGACGATGATCGGCAGGACGATGAGGTTGACCGGCCCCGCCGCTCCCAGACTTGAGGAGATCGTGAGGTATCCGGCGGCGATGTCCTCGACCAGGATGGGACGCCTGGCGAGCGCGGCCTGTCCCACGAGCGACTCGCCGAAACCGTGACGGCGGCTCGTCTCCCGGTGGCCGTAACTGCCGACCACCCGCAGCTCGGAGCGGCCCTGCGTCTCCTCGGCCAGCAGGAACGTGCCGTGCTGCGCCGAGACCAGCGGGGCCAGCTCGTTCATCACCAGCTCGGCCACGACGGCGAGGTCGCGGTGCCCCTGCATGAGGCCGGAGATACGGGCCAGGTTGGACTTGAGCCAGTCCTGTTCCTGGTTGGCCAGGGTGGTCTCGCGTAGGGACTTCACCATGGAGTTGATGTTGTCCTTGAGCTCGGCGACCTCTCCCGAGGCGTCGACGGTGATGGAGCGGGTGAGGTCGCCGGAGGTCACCGCGCTGGTCACCTCGGCGATCGCGCGGACCTGGCGCGTGAGGTTGCCCGCCAGCTCGTTGACGTTCTCCGTCAGCCGCTTCCAGGTGCCGGAGACGCCCTCGACCTCGGCCTGACCGCCCAGCCGCCCCTCACTGCCGACCTCGCGGGCCACCCGGGTGACCTCGGCGGCAAACGACGAGAGCTGGTCGACCATCGTGTTGATCGTGGTCTTCAGCGCCAGAATCTCACCCCGGGCATCCACGTCGATCTTCTTGGTCAGGTCGCCCTGGGCGACCGCGGTGGTGACCTGCGCGATGTTGCGGACCTGGTTGGTCAGGTTGTTCGCCATCGAGTTGACGTTGTCCGTGAGGTCCTTCCAGGTGCCGGAGACGCCCCGGACCGTGGCCTGGCCGCCGAGGTTGCCTTCGGTGCCGACCTCGCGGGCCACCCGGGTCACCTCGTCGGCGAAGGCGCTCAGCGTGTCGACCATGGTGTTGATGGTCTGCGCGAGCGCGGCGACCTCGCCCTTGGCCTCGACGGTGATCTTCTGCGACAGGTCGCCCCTGGCGACCGCGGTGGCCACCTGGGCGATGGAGCGCACCTGGCTGGTCAGGTTGGAGGCCATGACGTTGACGTTGTCCGTCAGGTTCTTCCAGGTGCCGGAGACGCCCCGGACCGTGGCCTGGCCGCCGAGGTTGCCCTCGGTGCCGACCTCGCGGGCCACCCGGGTCACCTCGTCGGCGAAGGCGGACAGCTGGTCGACCATCGTGTTGATGGTCTCCTTCAGCTCCAGGATCTCACCACGGGCATCCACCCGGATCTTCTGCGACAGGTCGCCCTTCGCGACCGCGGTGGTGACCTCCGCGATGCTCCGCACCTGGGCGGTGAGGTTGTCGGCCATCACGTTCACCGACTCGGTGAGTGCCTTCCAGGTGCCGGAGACGCCCTTGACGTCCGCCTGACCACCCAGCCGCCCGTCGGTGCCCACCTCACGGGCCACCCTGGTCACCTCGTCGGCGAACGACGACAACTGGTCCACCATCGTGTTCAGGGTGTTCTTCAGCTCCAGGATCTCACCCCGCGCCGAAACGGTGATCTTCTGCGACAGGTCGCCCCTGGCGACCGCGGTGGCCACCTGGGAGATGTTGCGGACCTGGTCGGTGAGGTTGCCCGCCATGTAGTTCACCGAGTCGGTCAGGTCACGCCAGGTGCCGGAGACGCCCTTGACGTCCGCCTGACCACCCAGCCGCCCGTCGGTGCCCACCTCACGGGCCACCCTGGTCACCTCGTCGGCGAACGACGACAACTGGTCCACCATCGTATTGATGGTGTTCTTCAGCTCCAGGATCTCACCGCGGGCGTCCACGGTGATCTTCTGCGACAGGTCGCCCTTCGCGACCGCGGTGGTGACCTGCGCGATGCTGCGGACCTGGTCGGTGAGGTTGCCCGCCATGAAGTTCACCGAGTCGGTCAGGTCACGCCAGGTGCCCGCGACCCCGGTCACCTCGGCCTGGCCGCCCAGCCGCCCATCGGTGCCCACCTCACGGGCCACCCTGGTCACCTCGTCGGCGAACGACGACAACTGGTCCACCATCGTGTTCAGGGTGTTCTTCAGCTCCAGGATCTCACCGCGGACATCCACGGTGATCTTCTGCGACAGGTCGCCGGTGGCCACAGCCGTGGCGACCTGGGCGATGTCGCGGACCTGGTCGGTGAGGTTGCCCGCCATGGCGTTGACCGAGTCGGTGAGGTCCTTCCACGTGCCGGAGACACCCGGAACGTCCGCCTGGCCGCCCAGCTGTCCTTCGGTGCCCACCTCACGGGCCACGCGCGTCACCTCTGAGGTGAACAGCGAGAGTTGGTCGACCATGCCGTTGAAGACGGTGGCGATCTCCTTGAGCAGGCCGTCGCCCTCGTCGGGTAGCCGGGTGCCGAAATCACCGTCGCGTACGGCGGTGAGACCCGCCAGGAGCTGACGGAGGTCGAGCTCCTCCACGCCGGAGGCGGCCTGCGCGGAGGCGAGTCTCGTCTTGTCCGTAGTCTCAACCATGCTCACCATCGCGCCCTTCGGCCGAGAAAAGGTCAAGCCATCCTAAGGCCACAGAGCAGGGGGGCCAGATGGTTGAGAATCCGACGATAAACCCGCCTGATCACCCCGAAAAATCACCCAAAGAGAAGATTTCCCTATCAGGCTGTAAAGCGACAGACGTCCTAACTTACAGGCTGATCGGATACTCTCGGTGGGTGCTCCCAACCATCGCCGACGTTCTCGCCCTGGACATCGTCCGCAGGGGCAATCCCCGAGTGGTCGCGGGAGCCGACCGGCTGGACACCCGGGTTCGCTGGGTCCATGTCGGAGAGGTCACCGACATCGCCCATCTGCTGCGTGGCGGGGAACTGGTGCTCACCACCGGCATCGCGCTTCCCGACGACCAGGAAGGCCTAACCGCCTACGTCGCGGAGCTGGCCGCGGTCGGCGCGTCCGGTCTGATCGTCGAGCTGGGCCGTAAGTTCGTCAGGGAGCTGCCCCGGTCCGTGGTCAACGCCGCGGAGAAGCATGGGCTGCCCCTGGTCACGCTGGCCCGCGAGACCCCTTTCGTGCAGATCACCGAGTCGGTGCACGCCAGGATCATCGACATCCAGCTCGAGGAACTGCGCGCCTCCGAGCAGCTCCACGAGGTGTTCACCGAGCTGTCGGTCGAGGGCGCGTCCCCCGCCGAGGTGCTCAGCCAGGTCGCGCGCCTGTCCGGACGTCCCGTGCTGCTGGAGAACCTCGCCCACCAGGTGCTCGCCTGCGAGAGCGCGGGACGTGACACCGGGACGCTGCTGGCGAGCTGGGAGACCCGCTCCAGAGCGGTCGCGCCCGGGGGACGGACCGCCTACGACTCCTCCTCCGGCTGGCTGGTCACCATGGTCGGCGCGCGAGGCCAGGACTGGGGGCGCCTGATCCTGCTCTGTGAGAACACCCCGGGGCCGCGCGACATCGTGCTCGCCGAGCGCGCCGCGACCACCCTCGCCCTCGGCCGCCTGCTGGAGCGCCACCAAGAGTCACTGGAGCGCCAGGCCCACGGCACGATCATCACCGGCATCCTGACGCATGCCTACGCCGACCCCGAGGAGGCGGCGGCCCGCGCCAGGGCGGTCGGCGTGCCGCTCGCGGGACGCAAGCTGATCAGTGTGGTGCTGCGCCTGTGCGAGCCGCAGGACGGCTCCCTCGAAGGCCAGGAGCAGCTCGTACGGCTCGGCGAGCTGGCCGAAGCCGCCGCCGCCGCCTGCCGCGACGCCCGATTCCCCGCCCTGGTCGGCGCCCTGGATCAGAACCGTGTCGGCATCCTGCTCCCCCTGGCCCCGCGCACCTTCGCCGAGCCTTCCCTGACCGTGCTCGCCGACCGCCTGCGGATGGCCTTCGCCACCCCGTTCGTCCTGGCCGCCGGATCGGTCGTCGAGTCGATCCGCGACGTGCGGCGCAGTTTCCTCGAAGCCGAACAGGTCGCCGACGTCGCCGTGAGGCAGCCCGACGGGCGTCCCGTCTACCGGCTGCCTGACCTGCGCTTGCGCGGCCTGCTGCACCTGCTGAGAGACGACGCCCGCCTGCAGACCTTCGCGGAACGCGAGCTGGGCCCCCTGCTGGCCCATGACGCCCAGCGCGGCGGCGACCTGACCAGGATCCTGCGGATCTATCTGGCCGCGGGCCGCAACAAAGCCGTCGCCGCCCAGAAAGCCCACCTGTCCAGGCCCGCCTTCTATGACCGGCTCCGTAGGCTGGAACGTGTTCTCGACATCGACCTGGACGATGTCGAGTCCTGCCTCTCCCTCCACGTGGCGCTTTTGGCGCTGGAGTCCTTCCGGAGAGACAACCCCCGCACCTGAAAGGTCCCCATGCCCGAGATCCTCGTCCCCGAGACCGCCGACCTTGCCCGCATGGTCGGCGCCGCCGGCGTCTTCGCCGTTCCCGCCGGCGATGTACGGCTGTCACCCGACGAGCTTGACCCCGCCCAGATCCTCGCGGGCTCTCCGCGGACCTCCTCGGTCGAACTGTGGTCCTCCCCCGACGGCTCCCAAAGCCGGGGCATCTGGGAGATCACTCCCGGCACCGTGACCGACGTCGAACGTGACGAGATCTTCGTGGTCCTGTCAGGCCGCGCGACCGTCGAGGTCGAGGGCGGCGTCGGCATCGAGCTCGTCCCGGGATCGGTCTGTCTGCTCTCCGCGGGAGCCAGGACCACCTGGATCGTCCACGAGACCCTGCGCAAGGTGTACCACTCCACGTCCTGAGGGCCGGGCGCGCCGCCGGCCGTACGGAATTCGGATTTCCGTACGGCCCGCACCCGCCTGACCGTTTATCCGCCCCGGATCCAGGTGAGCATCACCAGGCCTTCCTCCGGTTACGCCCACCCCTGTGGACGCAGCCCTTCTCACTTTCACCACCGTTACAAAGCGCGCCATTCTCCCCAAACTCCTGTACGGCTCTGTACGGATAATTCGGCACCCCCTTCTCGCCTGCTTCGGTCTCTCTCACAGTCGAACCGTCGCCGTTCCGCCTCAGAAGGGGTCGTGATGAAACGCCTGGCGAGACTCGCCCTCATAGTCCTGCTCTGTTTAGCCGGCAGCCTCGGTCCGGCCACTCCCGGTCTCACCTCCACTGCTCCGCCAATCGCCCGTGATGACACCGCGAGCGTCATCGCGGCCCGGGGCCCCAACGACACGCTGAGGTTCTACTGGAACCTGAACGGCGACGTTTCCTGGTACTGGACGGCGGTAGCCGGCCCGGGGAGCACTCCCTCTGAGCCGTCGCTGGCCCGTGACGGCACCGCGAGCGTCATCGCCGCGCAGGGCGCGAACAACACACTGAAGTTCTACTGGAACCTGAACGGCAACCCCACCTGGAACACCACCCAGGTGGCCGGCCCCGGCAGCACCGTATCCGCCCCCTCCGTCGCCCGCGGCGCCGGTGCGAACGTCATCGCGGCCCGAGGCCCCAACAACACGCTGATGTTCTACTGGAACCTGTACGGCAATCCCACCTGGAATGCGACTCAGGTGGCCGGCCCCGGCAGCATCCTGTCCGCCCCCTCCATCGCCCGTGACGGCACCGCGACGGTCATCGCCGCGCAAGGCGCGAACAACACGCTGATGTTCTACTGGAACCTGCATGGCAATCCCACCTGGAATGCGACTCAGGTGGCCGGCCCCGGCAGCATCCTGTCCGCCCCCTCCATCGCCCGTGACGGCACCGCGAGCGTCATCGCCGCGCAAGGCGCGAACAACACACTGAAGTTCTACTGGAACCTGAACGGCAACCCCACCTGGAACACCACCCAGGTGGCCGGCCCCGGCAGCACCGTATCCGCCCCCTCCATCGCCCGTGACAGCGCCGCGAGCGTCATCGCGGCCCGAGGCCCCAATGACGCACTGAAGTTCTACTGGAACCTGAACGGCAACCCCACCTGGAACGGCGGCTCGGTGGGGGACACCCTCTCCGATCCCTCGGTCGCCCGTGGCGGCGGTGCGAACGTCATCGCGGCCCGAGGCCCCAACAACAGCTTGTACATGTACATCAACCTCATCGGCAATCCATACTGGCGCGGCACCTTGATCGATGGCTGTCCGGGCTGCTGAACCGACGTACGGCTGACGTGGCCTCCCTTCGAAAGATGGGGGACCACGTCTCGGGCTTGATGAGCATCCGAAGCTCAGTGGCAGGTTCGTGGGATTTTCCGCGATTGCTACCAGCATCCCCACGGGGTCCGGACTGGCAGGAATCGGACGAATGGCATCGCCATCCGCAAAAACGTCGTGTGGGAAAGAACACTTTCTCAAGACGTTTAGCGTGTTTCGCTCACCCTGGCAGGTAGATCTCGGCACGATGGTGCACCGAAGTCTGGTCACCAACGGGGAGAGATACATATGTCACGACGTCTTGTCGTCGGGCTTTCAGCCGTAACACTCGTCGTCACAGCGGTTCCTGCCCAGGCGGAACGGGTCGCTCTGACTTTCCCCGCCTCGGCGTTCCCTCTCGGTGAGCATGTGGCCCCGGTGATGAAGCAACGTAACGTGGCCGCCGGAGTGGACTTCTTCAACGTGCGGCACGGCAAGTCCACCCAGGGCTGGAGCGTGGCCGTGCTGATGCCCAACGGGCATGAGGACGGCACCCTGGCCACCGCCCAGGCGAAGGCCGCGGAAGTCGAGGCCGCCGGGTTCACCCCGAGCGTCCAGAAGGTCGTCCGGCCCGCCGCCGCCGACGCCCCCGCCGTCGAACGCTACGTGGTCCGCGTCGGGTTGTGGACGTTCAAGCAGCGTGCCGAGGCCGACAAAGTGGTCAAGGAGCTCAAGGACTTCGACATCCGAGCCAAGACCGACTACCTCGCCGACGACGGCCTGGAGACCACGGGCCCGTGGAACCTGCGTGTGCTGACGGTGGATCCGAAGACCTTCAAGGGATCGTTCAAGACCAGCGTCGGGACCACCATCGCCAAGGGCGAGACCACCAGCGCGATGGGCAAGCTCACCGGCGCCATCGCCGGGGTCAATGGCGGATTCTTCAACATCCACACGGTCAAGGAGATCAAGGGTGACCCGATGGGGGTCTCCGTGGTCGGCGGCAAACTCCTCAGCGAGGCGGTGGCAGGCCGCACCGGCCTGGTCATGAGCGGCAAGAAGATCAAGATCACCGAGCTGAAGACGACTGTCACCGCCGTCTCGTCCGACGGGACGAGAACCGAGGTGCAGGGCGTTAACCGGGCCCCTGCCGAAGACGAGCTCGTGCTCTACACCGAGGAGTTCGGAACGAAGACGGCGGCGGACGGCGGCACCGAGGCCGTGATCGACGCCCAGGGAAGGGTCGTCTCCGCCCGGCAGGCAGGCGGCGCCGTCCCGCGCGGTTTCTCGGTGCTCCACGGCACCGGCCTCATGTCCGACTGGCTCCTCGAACACGCCGCGGAGACCGCGACCGTGAAGGTGGATACCAAGGTCATCGACCTGCGCACCCAGCGGGCCGTGCCGCTCACCCCCCAGACGTACGTCATGGCCGGCGGGGTCGGGCTGATCAGAAACGGCCGGATCAACATCACCGCGCTGGCCGACGGGCAGGCCTCCCTCAACATGATGCTGCGCCGCCATCCCCGGACGATGGCCGGCATCACCAAGAACGGCGGGCTGATCCTGGCCACGATCGACGGCCGTATCCCGGGCGTCACCGTTGGTGCCTCGATGGTCGAGGCGGCTCAGCTGATGCGCTGGCTGGGCGCCAAGCAGGCCATCAACCTGGACGGCGGCGGATCGAGCGCGATGGTCGTGGACAACAAGGTCGTCAACCAGCCGTCGGACGGCTTCGAGCGGCCCGTGGGCGACGGTCTGTTCATCACCCCCTGACTGCCTTCCCTATCCCACGAGAATGCCCTGACCTCTGGCGGGTCAGGGCATTCTTTTTCCGAGATCGTTCCGAGGTCCGGGATACGAAAACGTCCCGGAAAACGCAAAAAGGGCCACCCGAACCGGGTAGCCCCCAAAATGCAGAAGGAGGGCCACCCAAACAGGTGACCCTCCCTCAAAAGATTGTCCGGCGGCGACCTACTCTCCCACACCGTCCCCGGTGCAGTACC
>NZ_JBFBCE010000096.1:0-36114 GCF_040689595.1 Streptosporangium sp. NPDC051023
GCGGCCATCCTGGCGACGTTGCGGTTCTCCTCACCGGCGCCGTTGGCGTTGCCGAGGATCACCTCGTCGGCGTGGTCGAGGCCGGTGCGCTCGGCGGGCGGAGCCCGCTGGTGCGCTTCCTGGTCCGCAGGGTGCTCACCGCGCTGCTGCTGGCCGTGGGCATCACACTGGTCACGTTCGTGCTGACCAACCTGGTGCCCGGCGACCCCGTCGCGGCCAACCTCGGCCAGCGGGCCCTCGGCGACCCGGCCATCGTCGCGCAGTGGCGGGCGGACCACGGCCTGGACAAGCCGCTCCCCCAGCAGTACCTGCTCTACATGGGAGGAATTCTCCACGGCGACCTCGGGACCAGCCAGCAGAGCCACCGCCCCGTCCTCGACGACCTGGCGGAGGCGGTCCCGGCCACGCTGGAGTTGGCGGGCATCGCGATCCTGATCTCCCTCGTGGCGGGAGTCGCGTTCGGCGTGATCGCGGCACTGCGCCGCGACCGGCTCTCCGACCACGTGCTGCGCGTCCTGAGCCTGATCGGCATCTCGGTGCCGACGTTCTGGATGGCGCTGACGACCTTCTACATCTTCTTCTACCGCCTGCAGATCACCCCCGGCAGCGGCCGTATCGATCCGGGGATGAGCCCGCCGCCGCATGTGACGGGCCTGTACACGGTCGACTCCCTGCTGGCGGGGCAGTGGGACGTCTTCGCCTCGGCGATCGGCCATCTGGCCACCCCCGCGCTGGTGCTGGCCCTCTACACGATCGGCCTGCTCACCCGGTTCACCAGGTCGGCGGTGCTGGAGGTACTGGGCCAGGACTACGTGCGCGCCGCACGGGCCAAGGGCCTGCCCGGCAGGGTGATCCTGTTCCGCTACGTGCTGCGCTCGGCCCTGGTGCCGATCATCACGGTCGCGGGTCTCGCCTTCGGCAGCCTGCTGTCCGGCACCATGCTCGTCGAGGCGATCTTCGCCTGGCCGGGCATCGGGCAGTACGCCTACAAGAGCGCGACCGGTCTCGACCTGCCCGGCGTGATGGGCGTCGGCCTGTTCGTCGGCGTGGTCTACCTCGTCATCAACCTGATCGTCGACGTGCTGTACGGCGTCATCGACCCCCGAGTGAGACTGACGTGAAACTCCCCCAAGCCTGGCGGCAGCCGCTGGCGATCGTCGGCGGGGTGGTGGCGCTCGCCTGGATCGTGATCGCGGTGGCCGCCCCGCTGC
Organism: Streptosporangium sp. NPDC051023; assembly: GCF_040689595.1. Taxonomy (NCBI): domain Bacteria; kingdom Bacillati; phylum Actinomycetota; class Actinomycetes; order Streptosporangiales; family Streptosporangiaceae; genus Streptosporangium; species Streptosporangium sp. NPDC051023. Next base: position 1,212 of record NZ_JBFBCE010000096.1, read on the forward strand.
TGGCGCCGCACGACCCGCTCGCCCAGGACCTGCCCAGGCTGGCCTCGCCAGGGCCTGGGCACTGGTTCGGCACCGACCAGCTCGGCCGGGACATCCTGAGCAGGGTCATGTACGGCGCGCGCCTGTCGATCCCGCTGACGCTGCTGCTGGTCGCGCTCTCGGTGCTGGTCGGCGGCCTGCTCGGCGCCTGCGCCGGATACTTCGGCAAATGGGTCGAGGAGACGATCATGCGAATCGCCGACCTCGTCTTCGCCTTCCCCACCGTCATCCTGGCCATGGTCGTCGCCGCCGCACTCGGCGCGAGCCTGGCCAACGCGGTGCTCGCCGTACTCGTCGTGGCCTGGCCCTCCTACGCCCGGGTGACCAGGGGCCTGGTGCTGGGCGTGCGCGAGCGCGAGTTCGTGATCAGCGGGCGGCTGCTCGGGTTCTCCGCGTGGCGCTCCCTGCGCGTCGACGTGCTGCCGAACGTCACCGGGCCGATCCTGGTGCTCGCGACCCTCGACATCGGCACCGCACTGCTGCTGCTGTCCGGCCTGTCCTTCCTCGGACTCGGCGCCAAGCCGCCGTCGCCCGAGTGGGGCGCGATGGTCGCCTCGGGCGTCGAGGTCTTCGACAGCTGGTGGGTGGCGACCTTCCCCGGCCTGGCCATCCTGACCGTCGTGCTCGCCTTCAACTTCCTCGGCGACACGCTGCGCGACGCCCTCGACCCCCGCACGGCCCGCGCCATCAAGGAGCGTGCAATGTGACTCTCTCCATCTCCGATCTGAAGGTCACCATCGGCGGCAAGGAGATCCTGCGCGGCGTCGACCTCGACCTGCGGCCGGGCCGCGTGCACGGCCTGGCGGGTGAGAGTGGCTCGGGCAAGACCATGACGGGCCTGGCCGTGCTCGGTCTGCTCCCGCACGGCGCCCGCGCCACGGGACGGATCGCCCTCGGCGAGCGCGACCTGCTGGGCATGTCCGCCAAGGAGCTCAACACGGTGCGCGGCGGCGAGGTCGCCATGGTCTTCCAAGACCCGGCGACCAGCATGCACCCGATGCTGTCGGTGGGACGCCAGCTCACCGAGCACATGCGCCATCATCTGGGCCTGGACAGAAAACAGGCCAGGGCCAGGGCCGTCGAACTGCTGGGCAAGGTGCGCATCCCCGGCCCCGAAGCGGCCATCGACCGCTACCCGCACCAGTTCTCCGGGGGCATGCGCCAGCGCATCGCGATCGCGATCGCGCTGGCCTGCTCGCCCAAGGTGCTCATCGCCGACGAGCCGACGACCGCCCTCGACGTGACCGTGCAGGCCGGAGTGCTGCGGCTGCTGCGTGGCCTCTGTGACGACCTGGGGCTGGCCGTACTGCTCGTCACCCACGACCTCGGCGTGATGTCGGCGGTCGCCGACGAGGTGAGCGTGATGAAAGAGGGCCTGGTCGTCGAGACGGGCCCGCGCGGCCAGGTGCTGCGCAACCCCGTCCACCCCTACACCCGCGCCCTGCTGGACTCGCTGCCCGGGGAGACCGCATGACAGACCGCACGACCATGACGGAGCGCGCGACGCTGCTGAACGTCGACGACCTGGTCGTCGAGCACCGCACCCCCGGCCGTCCCCTGGTCCGCGCCGTGGCCGGGGCCAGCCTGACCGTCTCCGCGGGCGAGGTCGTCGGCCTCGTCGGGGAGTCGGGATGCGGCAAGTCGACGCTGGCCCGCGCGGTGTGCGGGCTCAACCGCGCCGCCTCGGGGACCATCACCTTCGACGGGCACCCGGTCACCCCACTGGGGCTGCGCCGCAGGGACAGGGCGCTGTCGGGAATCCAGATGGTGTTCCAGGACCCCTACTCGTCGCTGAACCCGCGCCGCAAGGTGGGGGCGCAGATCGCCGACGGGCTGCGCACCGCGGGCGACACCTCGACCGCCCCCGCCGACCTGCTGGAACGAGTCGGGCTGCCCCGCGACTTCGCGGGACGGCATCCGCACGAGTTCTCCGGCGGCCAGCGGCAGCGGATCGCGATCGCCAGGGCGCTGGCCGCCAGGCCGTCCCTGCTGATCGGCGACGAGCCCATCTCCGCCCTCGACGCCTCGGCCCAGGCGCAGGTGGCCAGGCTGATGCGGGATCTCGCGGTCTCCTCGGGCGCGGGCCTGCTGTTCATCAGCCACGACCTGTCGGTGGTACGGCTGATCGCCGACCGGATCGCGGTGATGTATCTCGGGAAGATCGTGGAGGTCGGCCGTACCGAGGAGGTCTGGACCGACCCCCGGCACCCGTACACCCGCGCCCTGCTGGGCGCCATCCCCGCCCCGGACGGCGCGGGCGTGCTGCCCGCCGAGCTGCCCGGGGACGTGCCCGACCCGGCCGCCCCGCCGCCGGGGTGCCGGTTCCATCCACGCTGCCCGGTGGCGATGGACGTGTGCCGGGAGCGCGAGCCCGCCTTCGGCCCGGTCGCCTGCTGGCTGCACGAGCCCGCATGATCAACACATGATCGACGAGGTGCGGCTCAGGATGGCCGAGGAGGGGATCGACGCCCTGGTGCTGCGCCCCTCCCCCGACTTCCGTTACCTGGGCGGGGAAGGCGACGGATTTCTCATCCTCACCCGGGACGATCCGCCCGCCGTCGCGGCGGACCCGCTGGAGGCGGCGGCGCTCATTCCCTCCTCCGCCCGTCGTGTCGGCATCGACTCCGAGATGCGGGCATGGGAGCTGTTCTCGCTGCGCGTCGAGGCCGAGCTGGTGCTGGCGTCGACCGTACTGGCTCCGCTCAGGCTACGCAGAGGCCCCGCAGAGGTCGCGGCGACGGAGCGGGCCGCGGGCGCGGCGGACGCGGTCCTGCTCATGGCCCGCGAGCTGGCGTGGTTCGGGACCACCGAGCGCGCGATGGCGCGGAGGCTGTGGGCCATGATGGTCGAGACGGGGTGCGAGGAGGTGCTGTCGGTCGTCGTCGCGGCGGGCGAGCACAGCGCGGTGGCGCGGCACGTGCCGTGCGACCGCGTGATCAACCCGGGTGACGCGTTGCTGGTCTCGGTCTGCGGGAGGTGGAGCGGCTACTGCGCCGAGGTGGCCCGGGTGTTCGCGGTCGCCGAGCCGCCGGAGGACTTCGAGGCGATGTACTCGGTCGTCCTCGCCGCGCAGCACGCCGCCCTCGAGTCGCTGCGGCCGGGCGTGGCCGTGGCGGAGGCCGGGCGGATCGCGCGGGAGGTGATCGAGGGCAGCGGGTACGGCAACTACGCCGGACGACGCCCGCCCGGGCGCGGCATCGGCCTCGGGCAGGACGAGGGCCCCTGGCTCGTCCCCGGCGACGAGACCGTGCTGGTCCCCGGCATGACGGTGTGCCTCGAACCGGCGATCTACCTGCCCGACCTGTTCGGCGCGCGGGTGGCGGACGTCGCGGTCTGCGCCCCCGAGGGCGGCCTGCGGCTCAGCACGAGCTCCCAGGCCTTCCACATCATCGACCATTGACCCTCCCGAGAGGTCGGCGATGGCCACCGCCCTGGCCTCGGTGGAGGGAGGGCATCAGGCCGGCGCCGGTCAGGACGGCTCGGCCTCGCCCTCTCCCACACCGGTTCGGCCGGGCCTCGTCCCGGCTTCCCTGTCCGGACCGCTGGTCTGGATCAGGCGGCCCGGAGGCGGTGGCGTCGGCACCTTGTCTCGCCGCTTCCCCGATCGAGATGCGTTGATCTGGGCGACAGCCCACGAATGCCGATCCCCTTGGCTGCTGCTGTGTGGCCAAGGCGAGGTCGAAGTGGGGCCCGTGTCGATCTCGATCGACCCATACAGGTTGGCGTGGGACCGGAACAACGGAAGGCACACCAAAGCCTCGTCCAACACGCGCGATGGTTCGGCATCGACACGATCCCCCGTCGACACCGAACCCACCCATCGGTACCGGTCGGTCATGCCGGTCATGCTGAGAGACCATTCGTTCAGAGGAGTCCGCCAGCGTGCCCGGCCATGGCCGTGTCACCCGCACTCGTCGCCAGAGGCTTTTCTCTGCGGCTACTCAGCGTAGGGCTGGTCCGTTCCCTGGGCGCTGTAGCCGAGACTCCAGATGTAGCCGTCCGGGTCCGCGAAGGAGCCGCCGTACCCGCCCCACGGCAGGGCGCCGGCGGGCTTGAGGATCGTGGCTCCGGACTTCTCGGCCTCCGCGATGATCTCATCGACTCGCGTCTCACTACGGACGACGTAGGTGAGGACCAGCCCGCTGAAGCCACTGCCGTCCGGGCTCGTACCCACCTGGTCGGCCAGGCCTTCGCGGCCGTAGAAGCCGACGGGCGAGGCCCCGTCCGATTCGAAGAACACCGAGACACCGTAGTCGTTCTTGATCTTCCAGCCGAGTCCCTCCGTATAGAACCGCTTGGCCCGGTCCAGGTCCCGGACGCCGAGAAGGATCGAGCTAACGTGCGCCTTCATGCTTTGTCTCCTTTGTGTTTCAGGGGTGATGCAACCCTACGAAGGGCTCCGTGCCCGGCGCTTCTTCATTCCTGACCGGTTCGGTCACCGGGATCGCCGCCCAGGTGGCAGGTGCGCCCGCACCGCGCCTTGTCGATGCGCGCCTCCTGCGAGCAGAGCTTGTGGTGTCCACGCCGCGACTGGCGGCCCTGCGCAGGTAGCCCATGCGCTCATCACCGACGGAGCCGCAGCCTGGCTCCATCACCGGCGCGCCGCTCGGCAGCATCCCGGACCCGGCGCTCATCCCCATCTTGGCCATCGTCTTGCTGATCTCAGCCTTCAAGATGGCCCACCACAGCTGACGTCTACGGCACCCGCCGTCTCGCCGGCAGACAGACCTGAACGACTCCGCTCGAACCCGTCCGGAACAAGATGTCGTCCCGCAGGTCGGCACGTGTCCCTCCCGACAACCTCATGCGGAGGGGGCGGCCATGCTCCCCGGGCCCGGCCGGGTGGCAGTCGCCCGGCCCGCTCACCGACTGTGACGCGCGGAGGTATCTGACAGGAAACCATCGGCGCTATCCGTCAGGTCGTCACGGACGGTCACGAGCTCGGCCGCGCTCGAATCCATGCCCGGGAACTGCGGAAACACCTGCAGGGGAACCGGGCAGTATTCATCCTCTGTTCGGTCAACCCGAGGTGTCACCCCGGGCCAACGCCTCCACGCTGGTTTCCCCGCCGGTTCGGTCCCGTGGACTGTCCGATGGGAAAACCTACCCTCACCGCTTGCGGCTGGTGGCACGGACAGGACAAGCGGAAGATCAAATAACGAGCTGGCCCCCGCTAACGGACTTTTCGTTCGGATGCTCGTCATACACCGCCGCTGTCGATGCGGCCACATTTTTGGCACTGGCGTCCACCGCAGCCTTGTTGATAAATGTTGATCGCCAGGCCGGGCGGCGGCTCTTTCCAGGGGCCGGCCACGGGGACAGTGCCCGTGTCCTGAGCGTCACCCTTCCCGGGCGTCGGTGACGGCCCCGGAGGCGAGTTCTTCCCACTGGAACGTGACAGCCCAGGGCGTGCACGCGCATGCTCCCTGTGGCGGAACAGGAGAGGGAATCACATGAGCGGCAAAGTCATCCTGACCACTGATTCCGAGACCATCGTCATCCCGCTCGACGACGAGTGCCACAACTTCGACGACATCGTGGTCACCCGCGTGAGCAACGAGACACCGGCTGGAGTGACGCTCTGGAGCGGCCAAGGATGCCGGGACCAGTGGTACCCCCTGTCCGTAGTCCTGCCAGGCCAAAGCCATAGCTTCAATCCGGGACTCAACGTGGGCTCGCTCGGCTTCACTCCTACCGCCGAACTCTCCGCCAACCTCCGCATCGAGTAACGGCCCGCCACCAGGGCCTTCGAGAAGGCTGAGTGCGGAAAGAAGATCAACCGTGCAGACCTCGCTGCGGATGCTGCGCGCCGAGGAACCGATCGTCTCGCGCGGCGGGAGCGGCATCTACGTTGCCACCCCGCCGCCCCCAAGGCTGCCGGAGCGTCGCGCCGAAAGCATGGATTCGAGACGAACAGGGGCCGTCACTACGGGTGCCATGCGGCCAAACAATGTTGCAGATTCCTGGTCAAACTGTGTTGCAGGTCATACCCGGGGCATCTGCGGTCTTCTTCGCGCGTGCACGCGTAGGGTGTCATGAAAGTCTGCTGCCCGGCCGCCGAGCCACAACCCGCCTGAACCTGTACAGGCGCTTCGAGCTCGACATGAACCGCTACTTGGAGCTCGACGTCTCCCTGCCGCGTCCGGCTGAGCCCAAGGCCGCGGCCAGAGGTCTCCCGGTCAGTCCACAGGCGGAATGGGAGATGGCACCCCCACAGTGCCGAAGATGTTGGTCACCAGACGGTTGATCTCAGTGATCGCGAGGTTCTGGAAGGCTCTGACACCTTCGGGCGTGGGATGGGCGACGACGTCTTTCGTCGGTGCCGAGGCGAGTGCGGCCGACAGGGTGTCGGTGAAGGTCGCCAGCTCTCGCGTGGCTTTGGAAGGGACGAGTCCTTCGGGCAGTATGCTCATGCGGGCTCCTCAGAAATGATCAATCGGCAAGGCGAAGAATGCGATGACACCTCTCGGGTGTCGTCCACATCGGATCGATTTACAACACCCCCCGACGCCGACATCACACAGAGCTACTTTTTCTCTGGTCGCAGCTTCCCGGGTCCCGGGCCGCCTGGGGCGGGCCTGTGCCTTGGAGGCCCGCCCCGGTTTCAGCGTGGGTGATGTGCTGGGTCAGCAGCTGGTGGCGGTGTCGCCGCCGTCGGTGGCGCAGGTGTCGGATCCCAGGCCGCCATTGGCGGCATCACCACCGGTGCCGTCTTGCACGTCGATGTCGTCGTTGCCGAGGTCGCCGCTCATGGTGTCGGTGCCGGTGTGGTCGAGCAGGGTGTCGTTGCCGTTTTGGCCGTGCAGGTCGTCGTCGCCGGGACCGCCGTAGATGTGGTCGGCGCCGTTGTCGAACAGGCCAAGCAGGGTCTCGACGAGGGTTTCGCCCTTGCTGGTGTCGTTGCCGGCCTCGCCGTACAGAGTGTCGTCGCCGTTGCCGCCGGCGATGGTGTCGTCACCGTCCCCGGCGTAGATGGTGTCAGTGCCGTTGCCACCGAGCAGGGTGTCGGCGCCGGGGCCGCCGTAGACGACATCGTTGCCGCCTCCGGCCTCGATCTCGTCGTTGCCGGCCAGGCCGCAGATCACGTCTGCGCTGTTGGTGCCGTCCAGGCCGGTGTCGTTGCCGTTGGTGCCGGTGATGGTGCAGCCCAGCCCGTTGGCCACGACTGTGTTCTCGGCGTCGCTGTCGTTACCGCTGACGGGGTCGGCCTCGGTGGCGTCCACGGTGGCGGTGGCGGTGACCGTGCCGGTCGTGGTGGGGGACAGGATGAGGGTGACGGTGGCGCTCGCGGAGACGGCCAGACTCCCCAGGGTGCAGGACACAGCGGGCGCGGAGATGCTGCACGAGCCTTGTGAGCTGGTCGCGGACAAGATCCCGGCCGAGGCGCCGGACAGGGTGACCGAGGCGGTCACGCCGGTCGCGCCGGTGGGGCCGTTGTTGGCGACGGTGAGGGTGTCGGTGAAGGTGGTGCCGAGGTTGACCGGGTCGGCCGAGTCGGCCACCGACGCGGCCAGGTCGGTGCCGGCCGCGTTGATCGTGGTCGACTCGGAGTCATCGCCGCTGACGCTGAGGCCGTTGACGAACGCCTCCGCGGTGACGGTTCCGGCAGCCGAGGGCAGCACGGTGACGGTGACGACGGCGATGCGGGTGGTTGGGGGGATCGAATCGCATTCCACGGTGGTGCTGGTGGCCACAACACATGCCAGATTGGCGTTGGAGCTGGTGACATTCGTGATGGCGGCGGCCGCGCCGGACAAGGTGACGGACGCGTCGGTGAATGAGTCGTAGTTGGTTATATCGACGGTGTAGGTGTAGCTGGTGCCTACCGTGACAGGGTCGGCCGAGTCCGTGACGGTCACGAACGCGTCGGCGTACGCGGGGCCGGACAGGCCGAGCACACCGATCGCGGCGAGCAGGACGGCGGCGGTCAGAGTGCCGAGCCGGCTCCGCCCGCCGCGCCGCCGCTGTCGTTGCATCGAACGAGATAAGAACACGCTGGGGTCCTCTCCCTTTGCCTGCGCCGTCCCGGCCCCGGCCGGTCGACCGGGAGACGTCCGAGTCCGCGCGACGTGCAGGCGAAACCGATCCCCATGCGGTGCGAGAAGGCCAAAGGGGTGCCGAGAGGCGCGCGGCGGAACGCGCCCGCCTTACCGGCGGAATACTCGCTCCTCACCAGCGAGCATGGCCGCAATGCGCTTTCCAGAGGAATGTCACCGTCTCGGTGGTGGTTCGCCCGCCCGATGGTGCATCTGCCTAATGACCTACGCAAGGGGCATGGCGCGATCAGGACAAAACACGATGCCGGACGGTGAAGCAGCCGGGGTCGTCTGGTCAGGTTTTCGGCAGGTTTCCGGAGGGTGGCCGTCGCACCGGTCGAGCAGGCGGTGCGGGCCGTCGACGCGCGCGTAAGGGGGTGAAAAAACTGACGAAATTCCGCCCCCTTGCGGAAACCTGCGGCGTCGCGGCCCTGTGCTCACCCAGGGCAGCGTGCGGCGTGGTTGTCAGGCCGGCGCGTGACCAAAGCAGGCCGCGCCTGCCCTGCTGGCCCCACAGCCTCGCGTGCACGCGCGTAGGCCCCTGCAAAACTGCGAAAACTCCGTCCGCCTAGGGTCCCTACGCGCGTGTGCGGAGGGCTGCCCGGAAAGTCCGGGAAAGACGGCTACGACTCCTGTGCGGGGAAGTACCGCTTCAGGACCCCCACTTGGGCAACGTCACGAAGCCGCCGCCGATGGCCTGCCGGGCGGCTTGGAGTTCGGCCAGTTCGGCGAGCGCGGCGACGAACGGGGTGGCGCGCTGGTCGGCGGGCAGCGCCTCCAGCGCCTGCTGCAAACGGGCGTAGGCGGCGGGGAAGGACATCGGTGAGGCGCCGAAGCCATTCGGTGCGCTCATCGGCGGTCAGCTCCTCGGCCGGAGCGGACACGGTCTCGGCCAGGCGCCCGGCCTCGTCCACGTTCAGGCCACCCTCGACGAGACGCGTCTGCCAGTTGATCCGGTCCCGGTGGCGGGTGCCCGGGCGGAAGGCGAGCACGCGAATGGCCGGGTGGCGCCGCAGCCACCAGGTGTCGGCTTTGCCGCCGGCCAGGCGGGTACAGCCGATCCGGGACTGCTGCCCGGCGCCGATGCCCAGCGTCATGCCGTCGCGCACGTAGCAGACCGCGTTGGACTTGGTGAAACGCGCCACGGCCAGACCCAGCAGCAGATCCCGCACGGCCGTCTCGGGCAGCGCCCCACCCACGACCTGGTCGAGCAGGGCGGCGGACAGCTCGGCCACATCGCGCCGCTGAATCAGGCGGAGTCCAAAGACCTCGCGTACGTCATCGGCCGGCGGTGTGAAGGCCTCGTTCGCCTCGACGACCAGGAAGCGGCCGTTCTTCTTCCTGCTGAGCTGTGCCGCGGTGCCCGGAGCGTAGCCGGGGGCGATGATGCCATCGCAGACCAGACCGGTCAGCACCTGCGCGAGCTCGGCGTCACCGGCGCGGCGTGTGCCTTCTGGTGGGGGTTGGTTCCCCGTAGCGCAGCTCCACGCAGGCCTCCTCAGCGGGATATCGCTGATGGAGACGCCCAGGCGGTCGAGGCTCGCATCGGATCACGGTCGCTTCCCGGTGGTGGTCCACCTACGCCAGTCGCGACCGGGCACACCCTACTGCACGCCGTGGACGCCCGACCGGAGGGATCATGATGGGCGAGACCGACGTCCATGCCAACTCGCTGAAGGTCACCACCGCAATGGCCGCGTTCTTAACGGCACCCCAATTACCCAGAAATCCACGAAAGCCTCGTGGAACCGGGACATAAACATATCCTGCACGCTTTCCCGCGGGAAACCCCTTCGACTTCCCGCGGGATTCGACGGTGGCGGGATATGCCGTGAGCGGAAGGAGACACGGCTAACGATCCGGCCGCTTCTGTTGCTCCAACCGCCGAAGCCTACGGCGTAGCTCGATCTCGCGATTCGCCCGCAGCCGCTCGTGCCACTGCACCCCTCGTTCGGCGGCCTCCTGGTCCCAGCGTGCCCGGGTCGCCGCGACCTCGTTGAGAACGAGCTTGGCGACGCAGAGGAAGGCCACCACGACGAACGCGAACACGTTCACCGGGCCGGTGAAGTATATCGCGGCGATGATCGCCAAACTCCCCCAGAACACAATGTGGGCGGCTCTTTCTATGGCGTCGATGTTTCTATCGAAAAACGACATCCGTTACCTCACTGCTCTTGGGGGGTAGACGACGCAACCAGGAGTTAAACCACCGGAATACCAGCCCGTTCAGCCCACGGCCATGTTTACGGGAGCGAAATCCCGACGCCGCGACGGCCCCCTGGTCTTGTCGGCATAGATGATCGATAACTACTGTGGTGTTCGACTTTTCTCATCACGGGGTCCTGGGGAGGACGGGGGCGCGTGGCCGAACGGATGGTGCCCAATCCCCGGCACGAGCGGTTGCGGCAACTGCTCATGGAGGTCGGGGACAGATCTCACGAAGTACGGCAGGCCTACCAGCGCGCCTTCGGCGCGATGCGGTCGGGAAAGGTCTGGACGGGCCCTGCGGCCGACAGGTGGACCGGCGAACTGGCGGACCGGCACCAGCGGCTGGGGCGGCTCGCGCAGAACGTGGCGGACGCGGTCGAGGAGGAGATGTGCCGCCACCCCTCGCTGGTGACCGAGGCCGAGGCGAACGCCATCCGCCGGGAGATGGCCGGACGCACGTGACCCCGTGACGACCGTGATCTTTGTGACCATCGTGACCACCGTCATCCCGGAAGGGAACGCTCCATGGCTTCCGCCGACGAGTTCTGCGGCATCGACCCCCAGGAGATGGGCCATCTGGCCACGTCCCTGAGCGACGCGGCCGACCGGCTGACCGTCTTCCGCGAGGAGTTCGAGGCCAAGCTCCGCCAGAACGGAGTCGGCGCCCACGCCCTGCGGGAGATCGCCGACATCGCCGACTGGGGCAGGACCCAGATCTCCATGCTCCAGGGCCGGGCCGAGCTGGTCCAGAAACTGGAGGGAGACGCCCTTCCGGCACAGGGTGGCGGCGGACAGGGACTCGTCCGCCTCCCCGACGAGTTGGAGGGCCTTGAGTTCGCCCAGGGGCTGGCCAGGATGTACGGCGACGACATCCTCGTCAAACACGACAACGCGTCCCAGGCCCTGCTCATCCACGAGCACGCCGACGAGATCGCCCAACTGGCCGACAACCCTCAGGCGGCAGCCGCCTTCTTCGCCCTGCTGCCCCCGAAGGCCCGCGACAGCCTGCCCAGCCTTCTCACCGCCATCGGCAGTAAAACCGCCAAACAGGACTTGGCCGCCTTCACCAAGACTCTCGGCGCGGCTCTGAACGCCCCCACCCTTGTCCCGGCGTTCGCCAAGGTCAAGGCCGACCTGACGAAACCGGTCAACGGCAAGATCGTCGCGTGGAACCGCCTCGTGCTGCTCAAGGGCGCCAACGCCCCGGCCAAGGTGCGCAGCGCGGCGGCCCGTGCCCTGGCCCTGGACGACTTCACGAAGAACCCTCACCAGGACTGGCGGGCCAATTCCAGCGAGGCCGAGAAGTACGACCTGCCTCCCGATCTGGTGGCCATGGCTCTGGAGGTGCTCGCGGGGGATGGCGCGGCGGCACGGGAGGCGTTCGCCTCCATGGGCGGGGCCGATGTGAAGCTCAGCCAGGTCGAGAAGATGAAGCTCTTCCTCGACTATGCCGACCAGGCGAACGCCGGGAACGAGGTGGCCGACGCCTTCGGGCGAGTGCTGGCATCCGGAGCCGAGGCCACGACCGAGAAACCGGGCCAACACAGCCCGGCCGCCGCCGCCTTCGCCATGGACTCGATGCTGGCCACGGGTCCCTTGGGCGACAGCATCCCGAACACCGCCCGAGAGTCCATGGCGGTTATCGCGGGCTCCTATATCCATGAACTGGCTTCGGGCGCCCGCTTCGACAAGGCTGTCTACCGGACCTCCGGGTTCAAGGTTCCTGAGAACTGGGTTCCCCTCCCCGGTGTGACCCCGGCGTTCTATCTCAGCCCCGGGGACACCTATCGCTTTATGCAGACTTTCACCGGAGACAAACGGATCACCGACGACTTCGACAAGATTGCCGCTCGTTTCCGCTACGACACTTTGATGACAGCGGCCCGTAAGGACAAACAGGAAGAGGAAGGCTACTTTGAGCTCGCTTCGACCATGCTCGGCGACCTGGCCGGCCTGGAGTTCAAAGCGACTATAGACACGCACGGGGAGAGAGATGCCACTTACGCCTTGATCCGCGATATCGCTAAGAATACCCTTGGATGGGGACTCGATAAAATACCTTTCCATGAAAAGCTCTCCGAAAAGTTCTTGACGGCCACCGCCGATGTCATCAACGAAGGATGGGAACTGACCAAGGCTTATGGCGTGAGTAAGTTCCTCGATAACTGGGCCGGCAGCTTTGAGACGGGAGTTCAGGAGGCCACAGGCGAGAGGGCCGACTTTGCCTTGCGCTTAAAATACGACATGGCGCACCTCTTGCATAATGCAGAGTATCCGGCGAGCGAGCCGCCTGCAGAGCTCATCAGTAAAGTTACCGGCGACCTCAAAACCTACGACGAACTCGTCGCCGAGGCAAAAAAGGAAGCCAAGGGAGACGAAAAATGGGAGAAGGTATTCGGCGAGAAACTCATCTCATACGAACATTGGATGGACAGCAATAAAAATCTGGACATCAAGCTGGAGAACTCTTCCAGAATTCAAGCCAATGAAATCGCCAAAGAGCAGCTGCGCATATGGGGGTGACTCCCCCCACTTTCACCTTGGCAGGCAGGGAGTCTCCGCCTGCAGCCGCCACGTGGGAGACTCCGGTGTCACGTAGACGGCAACCACAATGCCCAGGTCTCGCTTTGCCGCGTACACAAATCGCCCGACCTCGTTATCGTTCACAGTGAAAGGAGGTTCTCTCGTATAGCTCATTTTGTTGACCAGGGTTCCCGAAATTACCCCTTCTGCCCGATCAAGACGACTGTCTGTATCAGGAGATTTACTTTCATCGTCGGCAGTGGCCTGTAGGACCCGCTTGAACTTATCCTTGCCGCAAGGGATGTCCTTGTCTGGACGCTGCGAGATACGGAGCTTCGTCAGCGGGTTCTTGAAGAGGTCGTCGGTTTCCAGGCGCTGCGTATCTTTCTGGAGCTCCGCTGCTGCTTCCCTCAGGGAAGGCCCGGAAGCACATCCCGATGCCACCATCACCACTGCCAGGCCGATGACCAGCAACCGGGCGAAACGCATTACACACCTCCGAGAAGACCGTCATCGATACGCGCCAATCCTTACCCACCCGGGCCACCGTCGCCACCCTCTTCCCGAAATCGTCCGTCAACGATGACCTCCCGGAGTCTGCCGGTTGATTCGGGTGACGGACCCCGAACGTCGCACCCGGTCAGCGGGTTCGCCATCGCGGTCCCGCCCTCCACTGTTTTCCGGCCGATGTTCGCCGCCAGGCGCGAAAGAAAGATTTCCCACTCCCGGGAGACCTGATCCACCCCTGTCCACGAAATCAATGACCCGATTCCTTTGCTTTGCTTTCGTGCGGAGAATTTCTGTGCCTAGACTGCCTTACCGGTGACGGATCGGCCACCGGGTTGGCAGCCCAGCTCAGAACGGATGATGACAACCATCGGTCTATTCCGGACTGAGATAGACGGCGCCACTTGATAAAAAGTCCGTTTTTTCTAATTGGGGAGGAAAAGCGATGGAAATGGTGCCGTCTCTCGACCCCGGGTCCCCCCGTGTGCGGTTCGGCGCGGAGATGAAGCGCCTGCGGGAGGCCGCGCAACTCTCGCAGAGCGCCGTGGCCTCTCGCCTCGGCTGCACCCAAACCCAGGTGAGCCGTCTGGAGAAGGCCACCCGGACCCCCTCGAAGTCAGACGCCGAGAATTTGGACCGACTCTTCGGGGCGGTCGAGGGCGTCTCCTTCGCCCAGCTCTACCAGCGGATCACCGCCCAGCCCGGGAGTCCGGTCTGGTTCCGGAGCTGGAGCGAGGAGATCGAGCCCACCGCCCGCGTCCTGCGCTCCTGGGATCCCCTCTTGGTACCGGGACTCCTCCAGACCGAGGCCTACGCACATCACCTCTTCAGTCGAGGCCCTCAGATCGCGTGCGAAGAGGTGAAGCGACGTGTCGAGGCCCGTATGCGGCGGCAGCGGATTCTCGACCGGGAAGACCCACCCATGTTCTTAGTCCTCATCGACGAGGGTGTGCTGCGCCGCCGAATCGGCGGTCCTGAGCTGATGCGGGAACAACTCAGTTACCTGCTGGAGGCTGTACAGCGCCCCACCATCTCCATCCAGGTCGTGGATTCGGAATGTGTAGCGGGTCTGGCAGGAGCCTTCATGATCGCTGAGCTCCCCAACGGAGAGCCGAATGTCGTTCATTCGGACTCACCGGCTCGGGGACAGATAACGACTGATCATGACCTTGTAGTCTCAATCTGGAAGCGCTATGAGACGATACGACTATGGGCCTATCCTGAGCACATATCCCTCAAAATGATCGAGGAAGTGAAGCGGGAATGGACCTGAGCACCGCTGTGTGGCGGAAGTCATCGCGTTCTTCGGACAACGGCGGACAGTGCGTGGAAGTCGCCGCCAACCTTCCCGGAGTAGTCGCTGTCCGCGACAGCAAGAACCCCAACGGCCCCAAACTGCTCTTCACTCCTACCGAGTGGCAATCCTTCATCGGCAGCGTCAAGACCGGAGAATTCGACCGCTGACCTGGTTCGGACGGTCGGGAAAAGCCGATCGTCCGAACCATAAGTTCATCCCGGACGGCGACAGAGACAGTATCGCCCCCTACGTCAGCATCGGCCGCCCGATCAGGACACGCCCCGCCGGGGTTCCTCGGAGTGGTCGAGGAGCAGGCCGTCGATGAGGGCGCGCAGGCCCTCGCGGTAGGTGTCCTCGGCGGTGAGGGCGGCCCACCGGCCCGCGAGGGAGGCCAGGCGCGGCAGCGTCTCCGGGTCCAGGTCGGCGAAGACCTGTTCGCGGTAGGTCGGCCGGTCGTCGGCGGCGCGGCGGCGTCCCGAGGACGTTCTGATGATGATCTCTCCTGCGGTGTAGTACCAGACGGCCCGGTAGGCGTGAACCGCCTGCTCGGCAGTGAGCCCGCAGGCGACGGCGGCGTCGACGATGTGCTCGGCGTACCAGAGCCCGGAGGCCGACAGGAGGTCGTCGGCGACGAGGACCTCGACGATCCACGGGTATCCGGCGAGCGCGTCGTGCATCGCCGCCGCGGCGGCGACTTTCGAGGGGGTGCCCCATCACCTGCCGGTACGTTCGGTGCGCCATTGCCGCGCCAGCAGCCAGATCAGATAGCAGCCGCCCGCCACGCCGGTCAGCACACCGACCGGAAGCTGGGTGGGGGCGAGCAGCCGCTGGGCCGCCAGATCACTGACGGTCAGCATGACCGCGCCGGTCAGCGCGGACGCGGTGACACCGGGCCCCGCCGACCGGGTCAGCCGCCTGGCGACCTGTGGCGCGGCCAGCGCGACGAAGGCGACCGGGCCGGCGGCGGCCGTCGCGGACGCGGTGAGGACGACCCCGGTCACCATCACGCAGGCCCTGACCCGCTCCAGCGGCACGCCCAGCCCGGTCGCGACGTCCTCGCCCAGCTCCAGCGCCCGCAGCGGCCTGCCGAGCCCCGTCGCGACGGGCAGCGACACGACCAGGACCACCAGCAGTGGCCGGACGTGCTCCCAGCCGCGCCCGTTCAGACTGCCGGTCAGCCACACCGCGGCGCTCTGGGCGTCGCCGAACGACGCCTTGGCCAGCAGGTAGGCGTTGAACGAGGCCAGCAGCGCGCTGACGCCGATGCCGACGAGCACCAGCCGGTAGCCGCGCACGCCGCCGTTCCAGGCCAGGAGGTACACGACGGCCGCGGTGAGCGCGCCTCCCGCGACTGATCCCCCGGCGACGGCGGCCGGACCGGCGCCGATGACGAGGATGGCCACGAGCGCTCCCGTCGCCGAGCCGACCGTGAAACCGATGACGTCGGGGCTGCCCAGCGGGTTGCGGGCCAGGCTCTGGAACAGCGCGCCCGCCGCGCCCAGCGCCAGTCCCACGAGCGTCGCGGTCAGGACGCGGGGCAGGCGCACCTGCGTGACGACGTAACGTTGCGCGCGCCTGCCAGCACCGCCGAGGATCCGCAGCACCTCCTCCAGCGGCAGCGGGTAGTCGCCGGTGGCCAGCGTGTAGGCAGCGACGGCCACCAGGGCGACGGCGAGCGCGAGGCAGACCGTCGCGGTGCGCCGTACGGCTCGCGCGCGTGACCGGCCCACCGGCGGGCGCGGTCCTGGCAGGGGCCCGTTCACCCGGTACGGCGAGGTCCCGGGCACGGAGGCGGGGACGGCTGCTCGGCCGGGTTTCACAGCTCTGCGAGCTTTCTGCGCCTGACCAGCGCGATGAACAGGGGAGCACCCAGGAAAGCGGCGACCACACCCGCCTCCAGTTCCTCGGGGCGAAGCAGCACCCGGCCCGCGACGTCGGCGGCCAGCACCGCGACCGCGCCGAGCACCGCCGCGTAGGGCAGGTTCCAGCGCAGGTCGGACCCGGCGAGAAAGCGGGCGGCATGGGGTACGGCCAGGCCGACGAAGGCGATCGGACCGACCGCCGCCGTGGACGCCCCGCACAGCAGCGTGACCGTCAGCAGGCCCAGCGCGGTCACGCGAGCCGGGCTCGTGCCGAGGGCGCGCGCCGTATCGGCGCCGAGGCTCATCGTGTTGAGTGAGCGGGCCAGGGCGAACGCCAGCAGCGCGCCGACGCCGAGGAACGGCGCCACCTGTGCCGTCACACCGGCGTCGATTCCGCCGAAGGTGCCGACCTGCCAGAAGCGGAACCGGTTGAGCGTCAGCGGGTCGAGCAGGATGAGCCCGCTGACCAGCGAGGTGAGCACCGCGGTCGTCGCGGTGCCCGCCAGTGCCAGCCGGACCGGGGTCGCGCTGGATCCGCCCATGCCGCCGAGCAGGTAGACCGCGACCGCCGCCACCACCGCGCCGAGCAACGCGAACCACACGTAGGCGGTGAAGGTACGCAGATCCAGCAGCGCGGTCGCGCCCGCCACCGCGGCCGCCGCGCCGCCGTTGACGCCGAGCAGGCCGGGGTCGGCCAGCGGATTGCGGGTGAGGGCCTGCATCAGGCAGCCCGCCAGCCCGAGGGACGCGCCCACGGCGATGCCGAGCAGCGTGCGGGGCAGGCGAGAGGTGTGCACGACGATCCAGTCGTCGTCGGCGGGGGCGTGAGTGAACAGGACCCGCAGTACGTCGGCGGGCGCGACGTCCTTGGCCCCGACCGCGATGCCCGCCACGGCGAGCAGCGCGAGTACGGCCAGGCAGCAGGCGAGCCCCGGCACGAGCCGCCTGCCGCCCCACTCGCCCTGCCGCCCGGCCGAATCGGGGGTGGGCCCGGCGGGCACGGGGTGGCCGGAAGCCGGTACGGGTACGCCGGAAAGCAGACGAGGAGTCGTCGCGGCGGCCGCTGCCGAGTCCTGCCGGGCCACCCGCGGGTCGGACTCGGTCACTCGGCTTCGTCGTCCTCGTGGTGGTCGTGGTCGGCCGTCCCGCGTTTCCAGTAGCCGTCGACGTCTACCTGCTCCTTGGCCAGGCCACGCTCATGGCGCAAGTGACGACGGATCGGCTTGAGCGTGGTGGCCTCGCCCGCGACCCAGGCGAAACCGATGCCCGGCGGGAACTCGACGGCACGGATGGCCCGCTCCAGCAGGTCACTCGTCCCGGGAGCCGCGGCGCCTCGGTGCAACCAGGTCAACGTCAGGTCGGTCGCCGTGGCGAGGTCCTGTTCCTCCTGAGGTCCGGCGACCTCGGCGAACGCGATGACCCTGACACCGGCGGGGAGCATCTCCAGCCAGCGGCCCAGCGCGGGGATCGCGGTCTCCTCCGCGGCCAGCAGGTACCAGTCGTGGGTCAGGGGCAGCACCTCAGAGCCGCGGGGGCCGAGCACGCCCAGCCGCATGCCGGGCTCGGCCCGCTCCGCCCAGGCCGAGCCGACACCGTCACCGTGCAGGACCATGTCCACGTCCAGTTCGAGGACGTCGGGCCGGTGGTGACGGACCGTGTAGTCACGGGTGACGGGCTCGACGGGAGCGTCCACCCAGGTGTCGTTCTCGATCGTCGGCGGGACCGGGAAATCGGCGCCGGGCTCGGCGAAGCACAGTTTCACGTGGTCGGTGGGCGCCTGCTCCCTGAAATCGGCCAGTTCCCGGCCTCCCAGTGTGATCCGTACCGTGCCCGGAGTGATCCGCCTGACCCGTTTGACCTCCAGCACCCGGTAGACGAGGGGGTGCCGGACGATCGTGGTGCGTGGCAGGCTCATCGCCCTACAGGCCCTTCAGGATGGTCGCGATCTGGTCGAGCACGTCGATCGAGGTGCCGTACCTGTCGGTGGTGGCGTAGGTGATCGGCAGCACCTTGCCGGCCTTGTCGGCCTTGAGGAGTTTCCAGGCGGGCTTGGCCATGAGGTCGCGTGTCTCCTGCGGCACCTCGCCGGTGGCGAACATCCTCGGCACGAGGATCACGTCGGCGTCGGCCAGCACGCTGATCTTCTCGTCGGAGTAGGTGACCTCGTGCTCCTTGCCGTCGTCGGAGGCGGCGGAGAACGTGGCCCCGGCGTCGGCCAGGACCCGTCCGACCCACGAGGTACGGGTGTCGACGAGGAACTCGCCACCACCGTAGGAGGAGGCGACGGCCCACTTCACGGTGGCCAGTTTGTCGGCGTAGGCGCTCTTGATGTGCGCGGCCTTGGCCTCGTAGTCGGCCTTGAGTTTGGCGAACTCGGCATCCCTACCGACGGCTGTGGCGATTTTCCGCTGGGCCTCCAGGAGGTCCGGCGGGGTCTTGATGCCGAAGTAGAGGGTCGGTGCGATGCCTTCGAGTTTCTTGACGCCCCAATCGAAGGCGGTCGCGCCCTCCACGATGATGAGATCGGGGTCGAGTGAGGCCACCTTCTCGATATTGGTCTCGATTCCCGAGCCGATGGACTCGATCCTCTTGGCCGCCTCGACCTGCGAGGGCAGCAACTCCATCGGGTTGTTCTCGTCGATCGCGCTGGTGCCCACCGGCTGCACCCCGAGATCGAGCAGGGCGCCCGTGGCGTAGGAGATCGAGACGATCCGCCTGACGTCGCCCGGCACGGTGATCTTCCCGTTGGTCGCCTCGATGACACGGTCGGCCACGGCGGAGGGAGTCATCGATGCGGGGACGGCGACGTTGGAGCCGCACGCGGTCAGCACCGCGAGCGCGCAGGCGGACAGGCTCGCGGTCACACGGCGGCGCATCAGGTCGGCGGTCATGTCGCTCCAATATTAGGTAAGGCTTACTTAAGTTTGCGCATGATCCCCCGGATGTCAATTTGCAAATGTCACATTTGACACCATGCCCCCACCTCCCACCGGAGATCAGGGGCCACGCCGGGCACGCGCCACTCGCGGCGTGACCGATTACCCGCCGCTTTCGCCTTCCTCGCCCTCAGATGACAGTCCGGCCGCGACGGTCACCGCGAAGGCCCTGCGACACGCGCCCAAAGACATGGAGCGATGACCAAGAGTCACGTGAAGAAAGTGAATTCATGAACGTCGAGCGCCCCCCGACCAGCGCCGTCATCGTCGCCGCCCCACTGCTGGACACGTCACCGGCCTCGTCCGCCGGCGCCATGCTGACAACGACCCCGGGCCGCCCCGACGCTGAGAGCGAGAACCACCCGCGGCCGGGTGAAAGCAAAAGCTAGGGGGCCACCCTGCCGTTGGCCACGAAGGCCGCGTGGGTCAGGGGCATGAGGGCCGACCAGGCGGCTTCCATCTTCTCCGCGACCATCTCGATCTCCCGCTGGGGGAACGAGGGCACCCTGGCCTGTTCGTTCTTGGTGCGCAGCGACAGGAAGTGCATCAGGGAGCGGGCGTTGCACGTGGCGTACATCGAGGAGAACAGGCCGACCGGCAGCACGGCCCTGGCCACCTCGCGGGCGACTCCGGCCCCCAGCATCTCCTGGTAGGCGGCGTAGGACTGCCGGTAGGCCGCCTCCATCGCCTCGGTCACGATCTTGTGCTGCTCCTCGCTGCCCTCGACGAAGACGTACTTGCCGGGGCGCCCCTCCTGCACCAGCTTCCGCTCGGGGCCGGGCACGTAGAAATCAGGCTGAAGCTCGCGGTAACGCCCGCTTTCCTCGTTGTAGGACCATCCGACCCTGTGGCGATGGAACTCACGGAAGACGAAGATCGGGGCCCTGACCAGGAAGGTCATGGAGTTGTGCTCGAAGGGGCTGCCGTGGCGGTCGCGCATCAGGAAGTTGATCAGGCCCTTGGAGCGCTCGGGATCCTTGTGAAGCTCCTCGATGGACTGCTCCCCCGCGGTCGACACCCGGGCCGCCCAGAGCACGTCTGAGTCCGAGGCGCTGTGCTTGACCAGCTCAACGGTGACGTCGTCAAGGAAGCGGGGCTGACTGTCGTCCACGGGCGGGACCTTCCTGTGTCGGGGATCGGGCGGGGTCAACCCTACCGCCGACCTCGGTCACCGCTTCGCGCGACATGGCGGCGGGCGCTCCGGGGCAGGCTCGCTTGGAGGAGCCGCCGCTTCGGGGGGTGGCGAGTCTTCGTGCTCGGACGGGGCACGGTAATCGCGCAGGGGGCGGTTGATCATACCTACGGTGACAACGGTGAGCGCGGCTGCCAGGCCGCCTGCGACGAGCGCCATGGGTGCGGACGTGAGGGAGGCGAGAAGTCCTCCGCGGAAGTTGCCGACCTCGGGGCCGGCGATGCCGATGACGTGCTCGACCGAGGAGACCCGCCCCCGGTAATGGTCGGGTGTCTCGAACTGGACCAGTGCGCCTCGTGTGACCACGGCGACGGTGTCGGCCGCACCGGCGATCGCGAGGCAGCAGAGGGCGAGCCAGAGGGGTCCGGCCAGGCCGAAGCCGGCGAGGGCAAGACCCCAAACCGTGGCTGCGACGAGCTGGACGAGGCCGCTGCGGTGTAGCCGGGTGACGGTCCCGGAGAGCAAGCCTGCGCCGAGCCCGCCGATTGCGATCGCGGAGAGAAAAAACCCCAGGGTCCGGGGGTTGCCCTCGAAGCGGATCTCGTTGATCAGGGGGAAGATCGCGATCGGCATCGCCAGGACGGTGGCGGCGAGGTCGGCGGCGAAGGAGCCCCACAGGGCGGGGCGCTGAAGGATGATTCGCCAGCCTCCTCGGGCTGGGCCGCGACGTTGACGCGCGCCGTACCCGGGTTGCCGGTCGCTGTCGGTGCGCAGGGCGGCCATCGGAGGTAGTCGAACCACGGCGATCAGCGACGCGACGCCGGCAAGGGCTTGGATCGCGTACGCGGCGGGGTAGTGCCACTGTGCGAGCACGATGCCGGCGAGGGCGGGCCCGACGAGCATGGAGGCCTGGAAGGCGACGTTCTGCAGGGCGAGCCCGGCGGCGACCTGCTCAGCGGGAAGCAACCGGACAGGGAAGGTGCGCCAGGCCGGGGCTCCGAGCGCCGCGCAGCCGGACTGTACGGCGACCAGGGCGAGCAGCAGAAGGACCGACCGGTTTCCCGCGGCGGCCTGCGCCACGAGGCCTACGGCTGCCAGCACCTGGCCAGCGGTGGTGGTACGGACGAGGGTCCTGCGGTCGACGGCGTCGGCCAGTGATCCGCCGACCAGTCCGAGGACGAGGAGAGGTACGGCCGTGGCAAGGCCGATGGCACCGGTCCAGAGCGGGCTGTGAGTGAGGTCCCAGACCTGCAGAAGGACGGCCACACCGGCGATCTGCTGACCGATCGAGGCCAGGGAGGACCCGATCCACAGGTCACGGAACGGCTGACTGGCGCGGAGGGGACGGACATCGATCAGCCGTTCGCGCCAGGTCACGAGCACGGCTCCGCGGGCGTGGAAGTAGCCGCGGGCGTCGGGTCGGCAAAAGGCTCATCAAGGTGGGCGAGGATCCGATGTCGCATGGGTCGCCGTTCCAGCGCACGCTCCAGCTCGGCGACGACAGCGCTGAGCGCATGGGGGATCTCGTCGTCGAGCTCGGCGACGGCGGCCTCGGTCGCGCGCCACTCGGCCTCGAGGAAGGGGATGAGCGCGCGGCCGCGGTCGGTCAGGGTGATGCGGCGCGTGCGGGCGTCGGTACCTAGCTCGGAATCGACCAGTCCCTCACGTCGCATGGCCGTGAGCGTCTGGCTCATCGCGGAGTGCGAGCGGCCCAGCGAGTCCGCCAGTTCGCGGATCGTCAGCGGCCCGGTATGCGCGAGGCGGATCAGGGGATAGGCGAACCGGGGACGGACTCCCTCGATGCCTCGCTCGACGTACACAGATTCGATCTGGGCATCCAGGGCGGCCAGCAGGACGTGAAGCGCATCCCATCGCCCAGGCGACGCAGTGGGATCCAAAGATGTCACAGCACTAATATAACAGCACTTATATATAAGTGCTCACATAAAGCGCCCAGGGGCACGACCAGGGTCTGAGGAACATCGAAACCGGATCGTGGGCTGGGCGTTCAGTTCTTACGCCCGATGTCGACCGGCAGCCCACGGACATGGGCGCCCACCATCTGCCGAAGCTCGTAAAGTGTCACCGGAGTGCTAGAGGTGGTAGATGCGGCGGGCGTTGCCAGAGCCGATCATGTGGGCGACCCGTACGGCGTCGGAGACGCTCCACTCCCCCGCCGCCAGCCGTACGGCCAGCGCCCCCGCCAGGCCTCGCCGATACTGGAGCGCGCTCAGATGGCAGGTCTCGGCGACGCCGTGGCCGTCGGAGCCGAACAGCTGCTTGTGGAACGGGACGAGGTTGAGCAGCCGCCCGACGACCGTGGCGGCTTCGGCCGCGGTGTGGGCGGGCGCGAAACCGACGTCCACGTAAACGTGCGGGAAGGTGGCGGCGAGGTAGGCCGCCTGGCGGTGGAACGGATGGCAGTGCAGCAGGACGACGGGCACGCCGATCGGTTGCGTCGCCCGGATGAAGCCGGTCATCAGCGCCGGGTCCGTGCGGTGCGGGTCGAGGCCGGGGGCGCCGTAACCGGTGTGGAACTGCAGCGGCAGGTTGCGGTCTCTGGCCACGTCGACGGCCGCCCAGAGCAGGTGACGCAGCAGCACGGGGTCGCAGAGGCTCTCTTCCGGGTCGGCCAGGCGCCGGTTGGCCGCGGCGATCACCGCTCCCCTGCTCGGCCTCGCCGGGTCGAAATCCAGCCCGTTCCGATAGGCGATGACCGAGGTGAGGCCGACGGCACGGGCTGCCATGGCGGCGAGGCCGTCGTTGAGGTCCACGATGTAGGAGACGCCGGAGACGGCGGAGGCCGCGACGTCCCGCTCGACCTGCTCTATCCGGACGATCTCGTCGGCCGCGGCGCCGCCGAGGCGGCCCATCTCCGCCGTGGACAGCAACTCGGGGCCATTGAGCCCGGTGTCGACGAGGAAGGCCACGATCCCGGCCTCGCACAGCAGCCGCCGGTTGACCTCCGCCGCGCCGAGTTCGGCCCTACGCGCCAGGTAGACGGCAGGGGGCACGTGCGGGTCCAGGTCCAGGACCGGCGCGCACCAGCGGCGCACCGCAAGGCCCGCCGGGGTGTCGAAGTGGGTCGCACCCGGCGGTGCGGGGGCACCGGCCTCGGTGATGAGCGTCTCGAAGCGGGCCCGCGTCAAGTCGTCGCGGCGCACCGCGTGGCAGTGGTGGTCGACCAGCGGGGCCAGCACGGCCTCTCGCACAGCGTCGGGCAGCTCGACGAGCGCGTCGCCCGCTCTCATGCCGTCTCCTCCCAGGACCGCCGCGACCGCGAGCGGACCGGCAGCACCGATCCGCCCGCGGCCTGACACCAGCCTCACACCAGGAGCAGCACTCTACGACTACCGAGCGTGACCTCGCGGGCCTTTAGGCAGAGGCGCGGCAGAGCCTCAGCACGTTGGCGATGATCCTGGCCCCGGCCCCGCCCTCCGCGGTGAGGATCGACTCGGGGTGGAACTGCACCGCGAAACGCCGCCGTGCCACGTCCTCGATCGCCATGACCGCGCCGTCCGGGGTGA
The DNA here is from genome assembly GCF_040689595.1 of Streptosporangium sp. NPDC051023. Taxonomy (NCBI): domain Bacteria; kingdom Bacillati; phylum Actinomycetota; class Actinomycetes; order Streptosporangiales; family Streptosporangiaceae; genus Streptosporangium; species Streptosporangium sp. NPDC051023. The sequence goes on from NZ_JBFBCE010000096.1 coordinate 25,279, forward strand.
GGGCGGTGGCGGTGAAACCGGCGACGCCCGGCTGCTTGGCGTGCAGGGAGTGGTAGCGGGCGGCGGTGAACTCCTCGGGGAGGCCGTCGAGCAGCGCGCTGTCGCCGATCCGCTTGACCCGGCCCCGCTTGCCGTGCTCGGGGTAGGACAGCAGTTCGAGCGTGCCGCCCGCCTGCTCGACCATGCCCTGCAGGCCGAGGCAGACGCCGAAGACCGGCAGGTCCCGCTCGTAGAGCGCCTCGACCAGCCCGGAGAGGCCGAAGTCGGAGGGCCAGCCGGGTCCCGGCGACAGCACCACGAGCGACGGCGCGATCTCGTCGATCATGCTCACCGGGAAACCGTGCCTGAGCGTGACGACCTCGGCGCCCTGCTGGCGGAAGTAGTCGGCCAGCGTGTTGACGAAGGAGTCCTCGTGGTCGACGAGCAGCACCTTCATGCCCTCGCCCGGCCGCTCTGCGGCCTGCTCCGGCACGACTTCCGCGGACCGGACGGCACCGACCGCGGCCAGGGCTCCGAGCAGGGCACTGGCCTTGAGCTCGGTCTCCCGCTCCTCCGCCTCGGGGTCGGAGTCGAAGAGCAGCGTGGCTCCGGCCCTGACGGTGGCGACGCCGCCGCGGATCTGCGCGGTGCGCAGGGTGAGGCCGGTGTTCATCGAGCCGTCGAAGCCGATGTAGCCGACCGCTCCGCCGTACCAGCGCCTGGTCGTTGCCTCGTGGTCCTCGATGAACTGCATCGCCCAGGTCTTGGGGGCGCCGGTGACGGTGACGGCCCACATGTGGGTGAGAAAGGCGTCCAGCGCGTCGAACTCGGGGCGCAGGCGTCCCTCGATGTGGTCGACGGTGTGGATCAGCCGTGAGTACATCTCGATCTGCCTCCGCCCGATGACCTGGACGGTTCCGGGGACGCAGATGCGGGACTTGTCGTTGCGGTCCACATCGGTGCACATGGTCAGCTCCGACTCCTCCTTCACGCTGGACAGGAGGGTGCGGATCGCCTCGGCGTCCTCGATCGGGTTGCTGCCGCGGGCGATGGTGCCGGAGATCGGGCAGGTCTCGACGCGGTCGCCGCTGACCCTGACGTACATCTCCGGGGAGGCGCCGACCAGGTGCTCGTCCTCGCCGAGGTTGAACAGGAACTCGTACGGCGCGGGGTTGACCTTGCGCAGGCCCCGGTAGAAGGCGGCCGGGTCGGTGCAGGCCGCGTGGAAGACCTGGCCCGGGACGACCTCGAACAGGTCACCGCGGGCGAACTTCTCCTTGGCCGCGGCGACGACCTTGGCGTACGTGCCCCTCTCCGGGTCGGCGGGGATCTCAGCGGGGGCGGGAGGCAGCGGGACGTTCTCCCCCTCGCGATCGAGACCGCGGGTGGAGACGCCGTCCACGGTGAACTCGTAGCGGAACTCCTTGCTGGTCTCCCTCTTGCGGTCGATGACCATCACCCGGTCGGGCAGGTGCAGGACGAGGTCGCGCTGGCCCTGCGGCCGGGTGAGGACCTGCCTGATCGGCTCGAACTGGAAGGCCAGGTCGTATCCGAAGGCGCCGTAAAGGCCCAGGTGCTCGTCCTCGCCCTTGAACGCCGCGATCACCTCGCGGATCGCGGTGAAGACGGTGGGGCGGCGGCTGCGCAGTTCCTCGGGGAGGATGTCCTCCGACTCCGGGACGTGGACCTCGACGTGGTCGGCGGTCGGCTCACCGGTGGGCTTGCCCGCGGCGAGCAGGCAGGAGGCGACGGCGGGCAGGACGACCCTGCCGCGCGCGTTCAGCGCGCGGGCGGAGATCCTGCGGCCCCTGGCCACGATCTCCAGGCACGGGTCGACGTAGGCGAGGTGCCATCGGCTGTAGCGACCGGGATACTCCATCCCCGAGGAGAGCACGCCGCCGCGGCGCTCGCCGAGCGTCGTGACGACGTCCTCCAGCACCGTCTCGGGCACATCGGAGGCGGTTACCTCGACCTCTACGCCGCCCGCGGTGGTATATCCACTCGTCGTCTCCACTGCTACCTCGCCCCTTGATTTTCCTGATGCCCTCAAAGAGGCGGCGGACGCAGAAAAGGCCGCCTCTCCGGGGCGGCCGTCTGTCTGCTCTCGCGAATGCGAAACCTGCGCCGCCTAGAAGCGGCGCCACCACTGAAGGGTGTCGGGGTATCGCATGCCCAAAGACTACCGGCGAGACCTGTGATCATGCAACGTACCCGCGAAGCAGGCGTGGCGAAAACCTGTAGCCAGCACGCATCCTTTTCTGTTACCAGTAGGTAGGAAGCCGGTTCTGTTACCGGCTGGTAGGAAGCCAGGCGAGGAGGGGCGCATGGCGATCACATGGCCGCGGGCCGTTCAGCGGGTCACGGTCCAGCGCGACCTCCCGGTGCCGATGCGCGACGGGGTCACGCTTCTGGCCGACCGCTACGCGCCGGTCGGCATCGAGCGCCCGCCGACCATCCTGGTCCGCTCGCCGTACGGCAGGCGCGGGATGTTCGGGCTGGCCTACGGCCGGACGTTCGCCCGCCAGGGGTTCCAGGTCATCCTGCAGAGCTGCCGGGGCGGATTCGGGTCCGGCGGCATGCTCGACCCGCTTGGCGACGAGCACGACGACGGGCTGGCCACGCTGGCCTGGCTGCGCGCCCAGCCCTGGTACGGCGGAAGCCTCGCGACGCACGGCCCCTCCTACCTGGGCTACACCCAGTGGGCGATCGCCCCGTTCGCCGGTCCCGACCTGAAGGCCATGGCGACCTCGGTGACCGCCTCCCAGTTCCGCGACGCCGCCTACGTGGGCGGGGCGTTCGCGCTGGAGTCGTCGCTGATGTGGACCACGCTGACCTCCTCGATCGACAGCCCGCTCGGCGGGGCCGCCGCGTTCCTCGCGCCGCGCAAGACCAGACGGGCGGCGCTGTCCGGGCGGCCCGTCGGGGAGATGGACGTGCTGTCCGCCGGGCGAGGCCTGCCGTTCTTCCAGGAACTGCTGACCCACCACGCCGACCCCGGCACCTACTGGGCCATGCGCGACTTCTCCGCCTCGGTCGGCGAGGTCGAGGCGGCGGTCACCATGGTCGGCGGCTGGTACGACGTGTTCCTGCCGTGGCAGATCAAGGACTACACGGCGATGCGGGCCGCGGGCAGGCGCCCCTACCTGACGATCGGGCCGTGGTACCACGCGGACATCCGGCACGGCAGGGCGGCCAACGCCGACGCGCTGGCCTGGTTCAGGGCCCATCTGCTCGGCGACCTCTCCGGGCTGCGCGCGCAGCCGGTCAGGCTGTACGTCACCGGTGCGGAGGAGTGGCGCGACTATCCCGACTGGCCGGTGCCCGGCATGCGGGAACAGCGCTGGCATCTGCTGCCCGGTCTCGCACTGGCGCCGGACAATCCCCGCGACGGCGAACCCGACCGGTACCGTTACGACCCCTCGCACCCGACCCCGGCGCTGGGCGGCCCGGTCCTGCTGGGCAACTCGGAGCCGCGCGACAACCGGCGCCTCGAGGCCCGGCGCGACGTGCTCGTCTACACGGGTCCCGAGCTGCGTGAGGACACCGACATGGTCGGCCCGGTCCGCGCCGACCTGTACATCAAGACGAGCACCGAACACGCCGACGTGGTGGTCCGGGTCTGTGACGTGCATCCGGACGGCGCCTCCTATGACGTATGCGACGGCGTGCGCCGTCTGACGCCCGGCAACCCCCAGGCGGGGCCCGACGGCGTCCGCCACGTCCAGGTGGACCTGTGGCCGATCGGTCACCGCTTCCGCAGGGGCCACCGCGTCCGCCTACAGATCGCGGGCGGCGCCTATCCCCGCATCGCCCGCAACCTCGGTACCGGCGAGCCCCTGGGTACCGGCAGCGCGATGGTCGCCTCGGAGCACGAGGTCTTCCACGATCCGGCGCGTCCCTCCGCCGTCGTGCTGCCGCTGGTGACCGGCTGAGCGTCGCCTCATGCCCGACTCCGGGAGGAGGACGGCCCTGGCGGGAACTCCCGGAACCCCCCGGAAGGCGGCGGGCGGGTTAGGGTCGGTAGGTGCGCGCGGCCAGGTTGATGTCGTTGGTGCTGCTGCTCCAGGCCAGAGGTGGGATGACCGCCGCCGAGCTCTCCAGGGAGCTGGAGGTCTCAGAACGGACCGTCCACCGGGACGTGCTGGCCCTGTCTGGGGCCGGGATCCCGGTCTACGCCGATCGCGGCAGGGGCGGCGGATACCGCCTGCTCGAGGGGTACCGCACCCGCCTCACGGGTCTCGACAGGGCGGAGGCCCAGGCGCTGTTCCTGTCCGGTGTGCCGCAGGCCCTGCGGGAGATGGGACTGGGCGAGGTGGCGGCCACGGCGCGGCTCAAGGCGTCGGCCGCGCTGCCGCCGGGCTCGCGCGACGCCCACGAGAGCGCCGCGCAACGCTTCCACCTGGACGCACCCGGCTGGTTCGCCCGAGGAAAGCCATCCCCCGAGGCGCTGGTGCCGCTGGCCAGGGCGGTGTGGGGCGACCATCCGGTGACGGCCCTCTACCGAGGAGCCCGCCGGACGCTTGAGCCGTACGGACTGGTGCTCAAGGCCGGGGTCTGGTACCTGGCGACCCGCTCCGCGATCTACCGGGTGGATCGCTTCGCCGAGGTCGAGATCCACTCGGAACGGCGTTTCGATCGGGACCGCGGCTTCGACCTGGCCGCCTTCTGGGACGAACGCGCCGCCGACTTCGCCCGCTCCCTGCTCACCACGCGCGTGACGGTACGGCTCAGCCAGGAGGGCCTTCGCGCGCTTCCCGTCCTCGCCGACCCGGCGGCCGTCGACGAGGCCCTCGCCTCGGCGGGGGAGCCGGACGGGCAGGGCCTGGTCACGGTGTCCCTGCCCGTCGAGTCGCTGGAGGTCGCCTACCACCAGATCCTCAGGTTCGGCCCCGAGGCCGAGGTCATCGATCCGCCCGGCCTGCGCGAGCGCGTGGCCGACGCGACCGCGCGCCTGTGCCGCCTGTACGGCATGCCCGCGCAGGAGACCGCGCCCCACGGCACCGGCCCGTGACCCGGGACCGGGACGGCCCGCGTGCTCAGCGGTATCCGGTCACGTCGGCGGGCCTGTCCCTGTCCTGGACCTCGACGATGTAGCGCCAGGCGTCCGGCCTGCTGCCGTCCACGTCGGTGAAGCCGTAGATCTGGGCCAGCTGCCCACTGGACAGGGACTGCCCCGACCAGCGGTCACGGTCCTCGTCCCCGGCCAGCGCGACGACCGCGCGTCCCGTGTAGGCGGGTGACTCCGAGATAGCGAAATGCGGCTCCTTCGCCAGGGCGTCGCGCCAGGTGGCCTCGGTGACGCCGTAGTGCTCCAGCATCATCTCCGAGCGCAGCCAGCCCGGTGTGAGCGAGACCGCGGCGCAGCCGTACGGCTTGAGCTCGTGGGCCTGGGAGAAGGCCAGGCGATTCACCGAGACCTTGGCCAGGTCGTAGAAGAACGAGACGCGGTAGTTGGCGGCGTTGTACTCGGCGGTGCCGTCGGTCACCTCGATCACCAGGCCTCCGGGGTTGCTGGTGAGCAGGGGCAACGCATGGTGGCTGGTGATGACGTGGGTGTCGATCGCCAGCCTGAGCAGGCGCAGGCCGTCGGTCAGCGAGTGCTCCCAGAGCGGGGTGTTCCAGGCCGCGAGCGGGTCGCCGCCCCAGATGTCGTTGACGAGCAGGTCGAGCCTTCCCCGCTCGCGCCCGATCCGCTCGACCAGCCCGCGCACCTGCTCGGACTCCAGGTGATCCACCTGGACGGCGATGCCCTGGCCACCGGCGCGCGTCACCAGCTCGGCCGTCTCCTCGATGGTCTCGGAACGGTTCATCTCCGAGCGGTGCTCGCGGGTGGTCCTGCCCGTGCAGTAGACCGTGGCCCCCGCCGCCCCCAGCGCCGTCGCAATCGCCCTGCCCGTTCCCCGCGTCGCCCCGGCGACCAGGGCGACTTTCTCCTGCAGTGTCTTGTCCATACGACCGACTCTGCCCGGGAAAGAGGACATCTCATGTCATGTTTTCTCGGCCTTCTTGTCCCCGGGCAGCGCCGTGCCCCGGGGTCAATGGATCGAGTCGACGAAGCGCCACGCGTCGGGCTCGGTCATGCCGGTCTCGCCCCGGACGAGGAAGACGGCCTGTTCCGCGCGACCAGAGGCCTTGAGGTCGCGGACACGATCGGCCAGGTCGGCACCGCCGCGCTGCGGGAGCTCGGGAGGCGGCCCGCCGGGGTGCGAAAGGTGTCCGGGGAAGGGGGCGGGCGTCTGGAGCCTGCCCGCGGCGAGATCGTCGACATACCGCTTGGCTTCGGCGAGACCGAGCCCGGTCCGCTCCCGGACGAGTTTGACGGCATGGATCTTCTTGCCCTGCCCGAGGAGCGACTGGACCTGGGCCTGCAGGCCGACAGGACCGGAATCACCCTTAAGACCGGCGGAACCGGAAGGGGGGACGGGCGAGAAGGATGTGGAGGGACGCGCGGCGAGCCGTACCAGCAGGACGAGACCGGCGGCGACCCCGGCGACGACCAGGATGACGACCAGCCCGATGATGAGGAGCTCCGTTGGCCCGAGATTCGGCATCTTCTGATGCTATTGCAGGCTTTGCCGACGATCTCACTTTTTCCAGTGAGTTTCGGCTATCGGCCGTCCCGCCGTTCCCACTTTCCCCTGTTTCGAAACCGTTTCAAAGCCTACCCTTCGAGGGGTATCGCGAGGGCGTGGACGTCGGAGTAATCCTCGGCCACGACGACAGCGCCGCGTGACATCATGACCGGGCCCGGCCTCCGCACCGAATGAGATGAGAAAGCCCGTTCTCCTGGCCACGGAGCACGGACCTGCCTACCGTTCGCCGCGTAAAGCGCCCCGTTCGGCGCTCGGTGATCGCAATGAAACAATCGCGTAATTACGCTTCCGGTCAGCCGAAGGAGTCAGTCGCATATGGCTGTCCGCTCCCCACTCCGAGGAGACCGCGTTGACCACTCCAGAAAAGGAAAGAAGTGATCGCAGCCCGTGGAACTGGCTGTTGATCGTTCCAATCGTCCTGCCTTTACTACCATTCCTCTACAACGCCCTCGATCCCCGTCTTTTCGGCTTCCCACGGTTCTACTGGCTCCAGCTCGCCTTCATCGCCGTCGGCGTCACGTGCACGACGGTCGTCCACCGGGCGACCAGGCGGAGGCGGTGAACCTGTGAGCGCACACCTGACCGAGATCGTCATCTTCTCCGCGCTCTTCCTGGCCGTCAGCGGCATGGGCTTCGTGGCCGCGCACTGGCGCCGCCCGCACAGCCTCGCGAGCCTGGACGAGTGGGGGCTCGGCGGCCGGAGCTTCGGCTCGTGGGTCACCTGGTTCCTGATCGGCGGCGACCTCTACACCGCCTACACCTTCGTGGCCGTGCCCGCCCGGCGGTGGGGGGCGGGCGCGACGGGGTTCTTCGCGATGCCGTACACGGTCATCACCTATCCGATCGTGTTCCTGGTGCTGATCAGACTCTGGTCGGTCTCGCACGTGCACGGGTTCGTGACACCGGCCGACTTCGTCAGGGCCCGCTTCGGCTCCCCGACGCTCGCACTGCTCATCGCGATCACCGGCATCGTGGCGACCATGCCCTATATCGCGCTCCAGCTCGTCGGCATCGAGGCGGTGCTGAAGTCGATGGGGGTCAGCGGACACCTGCCGATCGTCATCGCCTTCGCCGTCCTGGCCGCCTACACCTACCAGTCGGGCCTGCGCGCCCCGGCCCTGATCGCCTTCGTCAAGGACTCGCTGATCTACATCGTGATCCTGGTCGCCGTCGTCGTGATCCCGCTGAGGCTCGGCGGATGGGGCACGATCTTCGACGCGGCCCAGGCCAAGTTCGCCGCCACGCCCGCGCCGGGTGACGGCATCCTGCTCAACGCCAACAACCAGCTGCAGTACGTCACCCTGGCGCTCGGCTCGGCGCTCGCCCTGTTCCTCTACCCGCACAGCGTCACCGGCGTGCTGGCCTCGAGGAACCGCGACGTGATCAAGCGCAACATGTCGGCGCTCCCCCTCTACAGCCTGCTGCTCGGCCTGATCGCGCTGCTGGGCTACATGGCCATCGCAGCCGGGGTGAAACCGATCGTGACCGCGGGCAGGCCCGACAACAACACGATCGTGCCGCAGTTGTTCGACCAGATGTTCCCCGACTGGTTCACCGGCGTGGCCTATGCGGCGATCGGCATCGGCGCGCTGGTTCCCGCGGCGATCATGTCGATCGCCGCAGCGAACCTGTTCACCCGCAACATCTACCGGGAGTTCGTGAAACCGGACGCGAGCGACGCGGAAGAGGCCCGGGTCTCGAAGATCGCCTCACTGCTGGTCAAGGTCGGCGCGGTGTTGTTCATCCTGTTCCTGGACACCGGCTTCTCCATCGACCTCCAGCTCATCGGCGGCGTCATCATCCTGCAGACGTTCCCGGCCGTGGCACTGGGCCTCTACACCCGCTGGTTCCACCGGAGCGGCCTGGTCGCAGGGTGGATCGCGGGCATGACCACCGGGGTCCTGCTGCTCTACGGCATCAGCAACCCGGCCATCGGAAAACAGCATTTCGCCGGATCCGCGTTCCCGCTGGAGAACCTGGGACTGAACACCAAGATGACGATCTACGCGGGCCTCCTCGCCCTGGCCGTCAACCTGCTCGTCGCCGCGGCGGGCACGGTCATCGCCCGTGCGGCCAAGCTCGCCGAAGGCCAGGACGCGACCCGTCCCGACCACTACGTCGCCGACGAGGGTGACCCCCGGATCAAGGAGCTCGATCTCATCCACTGACATCCGGTACGGCTCGCACCCCGCGAGCGGGTGCGGGCCGGACCATTCTCCGCGGTTCCGGGAGACGACGGAGCGTCACCAGGATAACCCTAATTACCTACCGTATTAGTTGACAATTATCGGCGCGGAGACCTACCGTGAAGACGTGACCACCCCGCTGTACCTCACGACACGGGGTCACGTGGACCTCTGCCGCGTGGCCAGCGCGCTGTGTCCTTCCAGCCGGCCTCGATCCTGAAAAAGATCCTCGTCTGGAAGGAACCCACAATGTCATCCCCCGTCATCACCCCCGTGGCCGGGCGCATCGGCGCCGAGATAACCGGCGTCCAGCTCGGTGGCGAGCTGCCAGCGGAGACTGTCAAGGAGATCCGGGCGGCGCTGCTCCGCCATAAAGTGATCTTCTTCCGCGGCCAGGACCACCTCGACGAGCTCGGCCAGGTGGCCTTCGCCACCCTGCTCGGCCCCCTGACGACCGCCCACCCGACCGTCCCCGCCCTGAGCGACGGCTCTCCCATCCTCGACCTGGACTACAGCAACGGCCAGAAGGTCGACCGGTGGCACACGGACGTCACCTTCGTCGACCGGCCGCCGCTGGCCTCGGTGCTGCGAGCCGTCGTCGTCCCGCCCGCGGGCGGCGACACCCTGTGGGCCAGCACGGTGGCCGCCTACGAGAACCTTCCCCGGGAGGTGGCCGAGCTGGTCGACGGTCTGCGCGCCGTACACACCAACCAGTTCGACTACACGCGGGTCACCACCTCCGACAACCCCGAACGGGTGCGCGAGTACGCCGAGATCTTCGCCTCGACCACTTTCGAGACCGAGCATCCCGTCGTCCGCGTCCACCCCGAGACGGGTGAAAGGTCGATCCTGCTCGGCGACTTCGCCAAGCGCATCGTGGGCCTGCCGGGTGACGTGTCCGCCTCACTGATCCGCCTGATCCAGGATCAGGTCACCCAGGTCGAGAACACCGTCCGCTGGCGCTGGGCACCCGGCGACGTCGCGATCTGGGACAACCGGGCGACCCAGCACCGGGTCGTGCACGACTTCGGACAGCAGCCGCGCCGCCTGCACCGGGTCACCATCGCCGGTGACCTGCCGGTGGGCATCGACGGCCGTCCAAGCAAGGTCCTGACCGGAGACGCCTCGGACTACTCGCCCATCTCCCCCGTCACCCCCGTCACCCCCGTCGCCGCCTGACGCCTGCACATCCCGAACGGGCGCGAACGCACCGGAGAAAACCCCGGCCACCCCGCCCCTCCTGATCAAGCCCGCCCGGCTCCTCCTCCACCGGGCGGGCTTATTCATTCATCAGGTCGTTCGTGCCGTCGGCGCCCTGGCATCCCTTGTCCGCGAACGTCGTCAACGGACCGATGGGCTCCTGCGAGTGCCGTCCAGTCCGGACTCGCTCTCAGAGAACGGTGGGAGCGGGCTCTTCTCCTGGACGGTTCAGCCCTCGTCGCCCGCCGCGAAGGTCACCTTCTCCGTGTCGACGGTCCCGGCTCGGCGCCCGGGTCCGCTCTGCCACTGCCAGTAGAGATTGGTGTGCGCGATCACCTGGTCCGGGGACGGCGCGCCGTACGCGCTGAGGTCTTCCGTCGTGTGCGCGTCGCCGACCAACGTCACGTCGTATCCACGGACGAAGGCCCCGTGAAGGGTCGAGCGGACGCACGCGTCGCTCTGCGCGCCCGTGACGATGAGCCGGCCCACCCCCCGCTCGGCGAGCAGCGTCTCCAGCTCGGTGTCCTCGAACGAGTCACCGTAGGTCTTGTGAACGAGAGGCTCGGAATCTCGGCGGACCAACTCCGGGACGTACTGCCAGCCCTCGCTGTTCCGCTTGAGTTCGTCGCTGGAGTGCTGCGTACGGTTCGACCTCGGCATGAAACTTGGACGACCGCTCACGATGAAAATGGCTCATCACATGGAGGAACCGGGAGGCTGGGAAACCGGGAAATGCCCGGAAAACGCAAAAAGGGCCACCCGAACCGGGTGACCCTCAAAAACGCAGAAGGAGGGCCACCCAAACAGGTGACCCTCCCTCAAAAGATTGTCCGGCGGCGACCTACTCTCCCACACCGTCCCCGGTGCAGTACCATCGG
>NZ_JBFBCE010000097.1:0-35770 GCF_040689595.1 Streptosporangium sp. NPDC051023
CATGCGATCGAGACCGCCCCCCCCGCCCCCCTGAAAGCGCGGCCGGGGCGGTTCTGACGATTGGGGGAACGAACATGAGAGTTTTCGGCGGGCTGCTCGTAGGCGCGCTTGTCACCATTGTCCTGACCCTGTTACCCGTGTCCCCGGCGCAGGCCCAGGTGTGTCAGCACCGTACGGGCGTCAGCCACGGCGGCGGCATCTTCCCGAACCCGTTCACCGAGGACTCTATCTGTGGCCACCAGGCGGGGGCCCCGGTCTACGCCACCGCAGACAGCGCCTCGCCGCAGGTCGGGGTCCTGGACGGGACCCAGAGCTGGTTCCTGTGCTGGACGCGCGGCCAGCAGCACGGCGGCGGCAACAACGTGTGGTACTACACCCAGGGTGATCGAGTGGTGAACAATCCGGAGCGGCACGGCTACGGCTTCGTCCCGGCGTCCCACCTGAACACCTCGAACGATCCGCAGGACGCGCAGCTCGCCCAGTGTCCGCCGGTGCCCTCTGAGAGCTCGACCGCGTACATGGTGTACGACCGCACCACCGGCGCGTCCACGCAGAGCCAGGAGCACAAGCAGCTCCGGTCCGCCTCGCTGGTGAAGCTGCTCATCGCCATCGACTACCTCGAAGCCCGTACCCCCGGGTCGAGCATCCCGGCCGCCGACGCCCAACTGCTGCAGACGATGCTGCGCTCCAGCGACGACACCGCCGCGAACACCCTGTGGGTGCGCGACGGCTGGGAGGCGATCGTGAACCGGATGGTGACCAAGATCGGCCTGATCGACACCGCGCCCCCCGCTGACCGGGGGATGTGGGGCTACACCGCGCTCAGCGCCTCCGACGTGGTGAAGATCTACCGCTACATTCTGGAGCGCGCCCACCCGACGATCCGCGACCTCATCATGGGCCACCTGCGTCAGGCGACCCGGTGCGCGGCGGACGGCTGGGACCAGTACTTCGGCATCCCGAGCGCCATCCCCAGGCCCTGGGCCGTCAAGCAGGGCTGGTCGGCCTTCGGCGAGGAGCCGCCGCAGTGTGGCTCCGCGGCCGGCCGTACGGCGAGCCCAGGCCCGTCCAGCCGTACGGCGAGCATCGATCTGTCCAGCCCCGCGATGCACACCAGCGGCACCTTCTGCGCGAACGACCGGAAGATCATGGTGGTGCTGACCCTGAACCCGATCGGTACCACCTGGAACGACGCGGCCACCCGCCTGACCACGAAGGCGGCTGACCTCTACAACACCGTCGGCTGCTGACGGAAGGACAGCCGGGCCGCTGGGGCTCCCTCGGGCTACGGCGGCCCGGCTCAGCGGTCCGGTACGGCGGGCCGTACGCTCGCCAGGCAACGGTCACCCGTAGGCCAGGCGAAGAACGACGATCACGAACGACTTCGAGCGCTCACTCGTGAAACGGGTGCTTCGTTTGCGATCATTCGGCTCATGGTGTCTTTCCTGCGGAGGCGAGGCCGCCAGGCCACGGGACGTTTCCAGAGCGTCGCCGGACCTGAGGTGGTCGTATGAGCGCGATGGCCGATCCCGGCGACAACGGGGAGGGTCGGGCGCGCAACGAGCTTTCCGGTCAGGTCGTCGGCAACGTGGTGCAGGCCCGTGACATCGGACAGGTCACCCTGAGGACTCCGGCGTCGGCCCCGGCGCGGATTCCCCGGCAGCTGCCTCCGGAACCACGTGGTTTCGTCAACAGGGTCAGCGAGCTGGACGCGCTGGACCGTCTCCTGGAGGAGACCGGCGACGGGTCCGCGCCTCTGCTGGCCGTCGTCAGCGGTCTCGGTGGCGTGGGAAAGAGCGCGGTGAGCCGCCGCTGGGCGCATCGCGTGCGCGGCAGGTTCGCTGACGGCCAGCTCTACGCGGACCTGGGAGCCTCGCGCCACAGGGGCGGGGTCGAGGTGAGCGACGTGCTCGGCGGTTTCCTGCGTGCCCTGGGCGTTCACGAGGAGTGGATACCCGCGGATCTGCCCGAGCGCGCGGCCCTGTTCAGGTCGAAGACCGCCGACCTGAGACTTCTCATCGTGCTCGACGACGTCGAGCACGCCGCCCAGGTCACACCGATGCTTCCGGCGTCCGCGGCCGGGGCCGTCGTGGTGACCAGCCACCGCAGGCTCGGCGAACTGATCGTCGCCGGGGCGGTCCCGGTTCCGGTCGCTCCACTCGGCGAAGAGGAAGGAGTACGCCTGCTGGCAGGCGTACTCGGTGACGAGCGTGTCAACGCCGATCCGGTGGCCGCGCGGGAACTGGCCCGCCTGTGCGGAGGGCTTCCCGTCGCCCTGCGGGTGGCCGCCGCCCGCTTGACGCAGCGGCGGACCTGGCCGATCAGCAGGCTCGTGAACGAGCTGGCCGATGAACGTCGACGGCTGGAGCGTCTCGCGGCGGGAGGGAAGACAATCGTGGAAGCGGTGTTCGAGACGGCCTGTCGTGCTCTTCCGCCCGAGGCAGCCCTGCTGTACCGGTTGCTGGGGGCGATGCCGGTGGCCGACTTCTCCGCTCAGGTCGTCCAGGTTGTGGCCGGGGTCGAGCCAGAGGAGACGGAACGGCTGCTGGAGGTTCTCCTGGAGGCCAATCTCATCGAGGAGACCGAGCAGGAACGTTACCGGTTTCACGACCTGGTCCGATTGCACGCGAGCAGGCCGGCCGCGCGGCAGGAGGTCCCCGAGGAACGGGAGACGACGCTCCACCGGGTGGCGTCCTGGTACCTGGGCAGGACGGCGGCCGCCGATCGAGCGATCATGGGATCCCGGCTGCGCCTGGCCTCCGCTCCCGGCCCTGCCGATGCAGGTACGCCGTTCGCCTCGCCCGGCGAGGCTCTCGACTGGCTGGAGAGCGAGCGGCGGAACATACTGGCGTTTCTCCGCCTGGCGGGACAGGCGGGGTGGGACGAGATCGTCTGGCAGACGGTCGAGGCACTGTGGGCGCTCTACCACAACCGTAAGCACTACGCCGACTGGATCGAGGCCGGCAGGCTGGGAGCCGTGTCCGCGCGTCGCTGCGGGGACCGAGCCGCCGAAGCCCGGATGCGCAACCAGACGGCTCGCGCGCTCATCGAACTCGGCGAGTTCGATCCGGCGATCGAGGATCTCCTCCTGGCCAAGAGTCTGGCCGAGGCGTCCGGTAGCCGGCGGATGGAGGCGGCGGTGCTGGAGTCGCTCGGCCAGGCCGACCTGGCCCGCAATGCGACCGACAGCGCGATCGAACGCTTCACCGAAGCCCTGGCCCTCAACGAGGCGATGAACAACCCTCGTGGTGTGGGATTGCAGACCTACCATCTCGGCCAGGCGTACGGCGCGGCGAATCGTCTTCACGACGCCGCCGAGGCCTTCGAACGGGCCATGGCGGTGATGGGGGAAGTCGGCGACGAGCTCAGCCAGGCCAAGGCCGGCATCGAACTCGGTCTCGCCTATCGCGAACTGGGCAGGTCCGCGGAGGCGGTGGAGACGGTGGCCCGGGCGGCGGAGACCATGCGGGCCCGCCGGATTCCCGTCAAGGAAGCCAGGGCCTGGGAGGTGCTCGCCGATCTCGCCGCGGACACGGGTGACGACGAGGGCGCGGGGGAGTACCTGCGCCGTGCGATCGCGGCCTGCCTGGCTTCGGGAAACCGGACGAGGGCCGACGCGCTGAGCGGCCGCCTGCCCGCGGACGGAAGTCCCTGACCCCCACATGCCTGCCGCGGACCGGTACGATCCGGTGCGCTCAGGCTTTCAAAAAGCCGGCGGGGGGGGGAGACTCCGATGAGGATTTCAGTGCCGCCCAGCCGTAGCCGCAGCTCGGCGGGGAGGTTTTCCGCCCGGCGCCCCGACACCAGCCAGCCGTACACCGCGGAGGGCAGGCACATCACATCCACCCGCGCAGCCCCCTCCTGCGGCGGCCGCAAGAGGGTGAGGACGAGCTCTCGCCCGTCGCGCAGGACGGCATGCGCCCGGTCGTCGCCGATGACCGCCGCGGCCAGCGCGCATCCGGGATAGCGCCGTACCGCCTCCCGCGCCCATCGCGGGGAGCCGTCACGGCACACGATGACGGCGGCGCTCTCCAGCAGTCGCCGGTCCAGCTCCTCGGCGTCTACGGCGAGATGGGGATCGCGTAGTCCGTCGCCCGGTGTTCGCTCCACGGCGGCGGGGAAGCGCCGCATCACCATGGCGCGATCCGTTGCGGAGACCCAGGTCTCGGTCAGGAACGCGGTCACCCGTGCTTCCTCACGCCGTGGCTCGGCAAGCGGTGTGACCATCGCCGGACCGGGCGGGCACGTGAGGTCCATGAGCCGGTAGGCGACCTCGCGCAGCGCCCCACCCGCCCCACCGCGGTTGCCCAGGGTCCGGTCCGTCACGTGGGCGTACGCCCCGGGCGTGTGGGTGGCGACCACCTTCTCCACCTGGTCGAGCAGGCTGAGACGCCGGTCCAGTCTGGGCAGGAGCCCGCACAGGTCGGCCGTCGGGGAGGACGGATCCAGTTCCTCCGCCTCTCGGCCGGAGGACGCGAGCAGCACAGGACGCCCCAGCGCGACACCGTAGAAGGTGACCGACCCGTGGTCGCCGACGATCACGTCCGAGGCGATCAGCGCCGCCTGCCATCCCCGCTCCGGGGGGATCACCGTCAGGCCCGCGCCTTGCTCCCGGGCGAGCCACAGCCTCAGCTGCAGCTCACCGTAGCGGAGCGGAATGTTCGGGTGCGTCACCAGCGCCACGTGGTACTCGTCGATCGGCAGCTCGGCCAGGAGCTGCGACAAGACGTCGTTGTTGGCCCCGTACAGGGAGTGCTCACCCCAGGTCGAGCTGACCAGCACCAGCTTGCGGCCGTCGGACACGCCCAGCGCGCGCCGGTAGCGCTCCCTGCGAGGCAGATGCGCGACGATCCGGTCGAAACACGGATCTCCCGTCACCGTGGCGACGGCGAGGGCTTCTGGGCAGTACCGCGCGAGCCGTGCCAGCTGGTCCTCATGGGACAGGGCGACGGCGGCGGGCACCACCCGGCCGTCATGGACCAGCTGGCTTCTGGCCAGGCCCGACACCTCGGGGCCGTAGCCGTTCGCGGTGCGCAACAGGCGGTTGTGGCCGGCACCGTGCGGCATCAGCAGCAGCGGGGCGCCGAGGCGGTGCAGTTCCCCGTTGGCGCTGGCGGACAGCGCGAGGTCGAACCGCATCGTCACCGCCTCTGCCCACGGCACGGTTTTCGCCCCGGCCGTTCGCAGGTAGTCGTCCAGCCTGTCACCGAAGGCCGATCCCTCCACGGTGGTGAACAACGTCCGCACGCGCAGGTCGGACCCGAACAGAGGGAGAACCTCGAGCAGTCGTCCCGCCGAGGTCACGTTCCTGGCCACGGCCAAGACGCTCCGGTGAGCGTGGACGGTGCTCCAGCGGCCCGCCGGAGATCTCCCCGGTGTCGGCCGATCCTCGCCGCTCAAGACCCTCCGACCGGCCCGCTCAGGCACTCAGGCGACTACCGTTTTTCCGCGAACACGTACCATACCGCCTGATCCTCCATTCCTCGAAGGCCAGGAAGCACTCCTCGGACGGCACGGCCGCGCCCGCGCATCGGTGAGAGTGGCCTGGACGGAAAAACGGCCGGCGTCCGGCGACGCGCCCGCCGCTCCCTTGAGAAGCCGGTCACGGAGGCTCAGCGCGGTCAGCCCGTAGTCATGAACTCAGTGAATCGGGGGATTGCCCCAGGAATACTGGATACTCCACACCTGGTTCCAGCGGTTCCATTCATCGCCCGTCCTGATGCAGTTCCATGCCTGCAGGGGTGCCTGCTGGCCGGGTATACCGCTGGAGGAGACCGCGTCCAGACACCTGCCGTTCGCGTGGTTCCTGATGATCGTGTAGGTCTCGGGAAAGCATACGCATGGCTCATGCGGCGGAATGATGTAGTCGGTGCGCCATTCGGCCGGCGCGTACCCGGGCTCGCAGTACGTGTCTTGAACGATGGGCGCGCCCTCCCGGGGGTTACCTCCGAGGAGTTGCAGGCACTGACCGGAGTGACGTGCCTTTATGCGGAAGTATCCATTTCCGCTGTCGAGGAACTCGAACTCCTGTGAGTAGCTGGCATTGTCCGGCCACAGGAAGACGCCCTGGCCCGGATTGGTGGACGCCCACATCACGTCGGCGCGCAACCCGCTGATCCGATTCACGATCTCCGCGTAACGTGGGGCCGCGTACGCCGGCGTGGGCGTGCTGACCGCGAAGGACGTGGCCACCAGGACCAGTGTCATGGCAAGGGCGCCGAACGTCATACTCCTCGGACGCCGCCCCTCCGCAGGATTTAAGGAGGTTGGGGTCCTGCCTTTTCGCGCCAAATGGTCGACCCTGGCACAGGAAAATCTCATGATTCCTCCTTGTCTGGTCTGAACAATGAAGGCCGTCCCCGGAGCCGTGGCGCGCACAGCGACGCGCCCAGGCCGGTTCACCGGTACCAGTTGCATGGTCCTGTCGTGGCACGATTTCGGCGGTCTCTGGCACCGGTAATGGCTATGCCGGAAAAATGGGTCGCTCCCCTTCAGTAGTGGAGCGTGGTTGACCCTGATGGTCAGCAGGGTGAACCCGGGGTAGGGGGTGATCAGTGATCCGCGGCTCACGGCGTCGCGCCACTCGGCATGCCTTGGATTTCTCAGGTGTCGTCGTCGCTTTTCGCCGATGCCAATGTTAACCGGGTATGCAGCGGACGGCCATGACGTTCACTCACCGAATACTCACCGAGCACCGGGCGAAATAGGATGAGCGATTTCGGAGCCATGCTCAAGCTGCTGCGTCTCGCCGCGGAGCTGCCCCGGGAGGCCCTCCACCGGGGTTCGTGTCACCAGTCACAAAGTAACTGTGAGTGATCAGAGTTACGGTCGGTACAGGCTGGTCGGCCCTCGGCCTGGTTGTGACGCTCTGAAACGGCGTCCACGTTCGATGGACGCCAAAAATCCTTTGCGCGGCAGAGAGAACGGCCGACACACTCTCAGGATGGTCGAGAGCCTGCACATCGACGGGCGCGCCGGCATCGATGCGGGGTTGGTGAAGCGACTGGTCGCGACCCAGTTCCCGCAGTGGAGCGCCCTTCCTGTGACCCCTGTCGAGATGGACGGGTGGGACAACCGCACCTACCGTCTCGGTGACGAGATGACGGCGCGTCTTCCCACTGCCGCCGGCTATGCCCCGGCGATCGACAAGGAACATCGATGGCTGCCGATTCTCGCACCGTCGTTGCCGGTCGCCATTCCCGCGCCTCTGGCGAAGGGGGCTCCGGGCGAGGGGTACCCGTTCAGCTGGTCGATCCGCGGCTGGCTGGACGGCGAGACCGCGAGCCTTGACCGCATCGACGATCTGTCCGAATTCGCGATGTCGGTTGCCGACTTCGTTCTTGCCCTGCGGCGCATCGACGCGACGGGCGGCCCGTCGGCGGGCGCGCACAGCTTCTATCGGGGTGCGTCACTGGCTTACTACGACGATGAGGCACGCCGCTGCCTCGCCGTGTTGGACGGCTGTGTCGACACCACCCGGGCATCGGCTGTGTGGGACGCCGCCCTCAAGGCGGCCTGGTCCGGGCCGCCGGTGTGGTTCCACGGCGACGTTGCGAGCGGCAACCTGCTGGTCAGGAACGGAAGGCTGGTCGCCGTCATCGACTTCGGGACATCAGGGGTCGGCGATCCCGCCTGTGATCTGGTGATCGCGTGGACGATGTTCTCGGGCGACAGCCGGGAGACCTTCCGCGGCGCTGTCGGTCAGGATCCCGCCATGTGGGCGCGGGCTCGCGGCTGGGCTCTGTGGAAGGCCCTGATCAGCCTGGCCGAGGACATCGACAGGGGCGGGAAGAAAGCTGCGGGCAACCGCCGCGTCATCGATGAAGTCCTGGCTGACCACGATCGTGCCGGCTGACTCCACCGGGACCGGCGATCGGGCTCACGCCGGAGTCGCAGGTTCTCGGTGGGTCGTCTGAAGCTCTGGATTTTTACCTGCACCTGGCTCTGTACGTGTACCCGTACGCTGACACCGCGTCGCCGTCCGTAACAGGACGACCAAATAAAGCTGCCGATTTCCGGTCAAGGAGCGTTGCTCGTCACAGAGTGTTGCCCGAGCCGGCCTCGCGCGCACGCGCCGAAAGTCGCGAAAGTCCGCGCTGTTCAGGTGGAGCCGTTCTCACGCCGGGCCTGCTCCGGCGAGGCCGGTGTCTTCCGGTCGCCGGGGCAGGGGGCGCACACGTCTCAGTCGTCCGCGGGCTCGATTCTCCAGCGCTGGGTTTCGGATCCGTCCGCGCCGCGTAGTCTCACCTCGCCCCGCGGGATCACCGGGGGTTCGGCGTTCCAGAGCAGGTCCTCATAGGGCGCCTTGATGACGTAGGTGTCGTCGCCGGCCGACTCGAGGGACCAGATCGTTGGCCTGTGGCCGGTGATGACCGGCTCCCCCTCCTCTGGCCGCCGCGCCACGGCGTAGGCGCCGAACCGGCCGACGTCGCTGAGGCCGACGTTCTTGATCGTGACCCCGCCCCCGCTCCGGGTGATCTTCCACAGCTCGAACGGGCCCGGGTACTCCCTGGTGCTGGCGACGAAAATCGGCCTGCCCGGAATGTAGGCCCGCAGCGAAGTGCCGGAGGCCACGTTGATGATCCGGTAGATGCCCGGCTCGGAAGCCGGGGCCTGGGCGCTGTCGGCGGTGGCTGTGGCGGCCAGGCCGCTGATCGCCCAGGAACCGAGCAGCAGGACCGCGGCCACGGCCACCCTCGCGAGGCCGCGCACGCCGCGGCGGCCTCGGTACGTCTTCCCCACGCCACTCTCCTTTGTGATCGACTGACTCCGGAGAGTGACGTCGTTTCAAGAGGGGAAGGCGGCCCCAACGGCCTCCTGGGGTAGATGGCCGATCGCCTGAGGGAAGGGAGGCCTTACTCCCGAGAGTGATGGCGACACCCCCGAGAGTGACGGCGACGCCGACGACCATTCGCCCGCGCGGATCCGGCGCCCTGTGCTGGACGCGGAGCGGCCGGCCCCGTACGGGACCGGGCCGCCGTCGCGCGGCCGGTCGAGTCCGGTCAGTCGAGGACGGTCAGTACCGTGCCCGCGCCGACCGTCAGCCCGCCTTCGCGGATCGCGAAGCTCAGACCGACCTCGAGGGCCACCGCCCTGCCCAGCTCGACGACCGCCTCGACCGTGTCTCCCGGCCCGGCGGGCGCGTCCAGGACGATCTGACCAGGCACGTCGGTGGTGCGGAGGTAGAACTGTGGCCGGTAGCCGCCGGCGATGGGCCTGCGCCGCCCGCCCTCAGCCTCCGTGAGGAGATAGATCCTGGCGGTGAGGCGCCGATGGGCGCTCTGCGAGCCGGGCGTGGCCAGCACCTGGCCCCGCCGTACCTGCTCGCGCCGTACGCCGCGCAGGAGCACCGCGGCGTTGTCCCCGGCCTCGCCCCGGTCCATCGTCCTGCCGAAGGTCTCGACCCCGGTCACCACCGCGGTGAAGCCCTCGCCGAGACCGACGACCTCGACCGTGTCGCCGATCTTGACCGAACCGCGCTCGATCGCGCCGGTGACGACGGTGCCACGCCCGGTGACGGTGAGCACGTTCTCCACCGGCATGAGGAGCGGCGCGTCGACGTAACGGGTGGGGACCGGGATGTGGTCGTCCACCCCCTGGAGCAGCGCCTCGATGGACGCCGTCCACTCGGGGTCGCCCTCCAGCGCCCGCAGCCCGGAGACCCTGACCATGGGCACGTCGTGGTAGCCGTGCTCGGCGAGCAGCTCCCCGAGCTCCAGCTCGACCAGATCGGCCAGCTCGGGGTCGGCGCCGTCGGCCTTGTTCAGCGCGACGACCAGGTACTCGACCCCGACCCGCTTGGCGAGCAGTACATGCTCGCGGGTCTGCGGCATGATGCCGTCCTGCGCGGAGACCACCAGGATGGCCCCGTCGAGCTGCGCCGCCCCCGTGATCATGTTCTTCACGTAGTCGGCGTGGCCGGGCATGTCAACGTGGGCGTAGTGGCGGGTGGCCGTCTCGTACTCGACGTGCGAGATGTTGATCGTGATGCCCCGCTGCGCCTCCTCGGGCGTGCGGTCGATCCTCTCGAACGGCGTGTACGTCGCGCCGCCCCGCTGGGCGAGCACCTTGGTGATCGCGGCGGTCAGCGTGGTCTTGCCGTGGTCGACGTGCCCCATCGTGCCGATGTTGAGGTGCGGCTTGTTGCGCACGTAGGCCTGCTTGGCCATGATTCCTTCCCTGAAAGCCTGAGGTCCTGTGACCCGTGTGCGGGCGGTCAACCTCTCCCCGCCGGGTCACATCAGGACTTACGGGAAGAGGTCAGCGCTCCAGGCCGTCGAAGGCACGCTCGAGCGCGCCCGCGGTGGCGGGCGTCGTCAGGAGAGCGTGGCGGAACATGAGCGTCATAGTGGTCCGTCAGAGCGGTGGGCCGCAACGGATTATTCCCATCGCCCGATGTGGAGCAGAACCGGCAGGGGTGAACAACCGGAAGAAGGCCGCTGCCCAGATGGCTCGTGCGCATGCCCGTGGCCGACGCGCGCCCCGCGTCACTCACGTGAGGAAAACGGGGACTTCGGCACGGCACAGTACGCCGACGGGGTCGTGCGCGGTGGCGGAAACTGCCGTGAGAGCGAGGGCACCGGCACCGGCGACCCCAAAATCTCACTGGCCGTACATACATAACCACCGCATGTTTCCCCATGATGGGGGCGGGCCTCCGCTCGGGAGAGCCCTCTCGCAGTACGGCTCGCATCGGGAGGACCCATGGCCAAAGCCGTCGAAACCGCAGCCACCAGGAAGTTGCCCGATCTTCCGGTCGCGCCCGGGCGGCTGCCGCTGCTGGGGCACTCGATGTCGCTGCTGCGCAGCCCGTTCGCCTTTCTGCAGTCACTGACCGTCATCGGCGACATCGTGCGCGTCGACATCGGCACCCTGCCGGTGTACATGCTGACCCGGCCGGAACTGGTCCACCAGATCCTGGTGACCAAAGCCCGCGACATCCAGCGCGGCATCCTGTTCGAGCGGGTCCGCCCGCTGCACGGCAACGGGCTCACCGTCGCCGAGGGGCAGGCGCATCTGCGGCAGCGAAGGCTCCTGCAACCGGTGCTGCATCCCAACGCCATCGGCGGATACGTCGAGACGATGCGCCGCAACACCCAGGCCCTCGCCGACTCCTGGCGGGAGGGGCAGAGGATCGACGTCAGCCAGGTCACAACCGATCTGATCCTGGCCATCACCACCGACGCCATGTTCGGGATGAGTGTCGAGCCCGCCGCCGTGCGGACCGTGCGCGCCGCGGTGCCCGCGATCCTGGGCAACCTGATGGTGCGAACCCAGATGCCCGTGTTCCTGGAGCGCTTCCCGCTGCCGGTCAACCGGCGCTTCGAGGCGGCCGCGCGTGACGTCCGCCGGGTGGTCGACGAGGTCGTCGCGCACAGGCGGGAGCATCCCTCAGAGGAGGGCGATCTGATCGGCATGTTGCTGTCGGCGCGGGATCCCGAGAGCGGCGAGCCGATGAGCGCCCGGCAGGTCCGCGACGAGGCCGTCGGTGTCTTCATCAACGGGATAGCCACCACGGCGACCACCCTGGCCTGGTTCCTGCACCAGCTCGCCCGCAACCCCGACAGCGAGGAACGCCTGCTGGCGGAGGTCGAGGCCGTCCGCGGCGACGGCACCCCGCTCGACCAGGCGCTCGGGCGGCTCGGCTACACGCGCCGGGTGATCCAGGAGGTCCTGCGCCTGCACCCGCTTCTGATGCTGATGCGCCGTACCACCCGGTCCCTGACGCTGGGCGGCGTGGAGATACCGCCCGGCGTCGAGCTCGGCTACAGCCCCACCGCGTTGCACCGCGATCCGGCCGTCTATCCCGAGCCGTACCGGCTGGACCCTGACCGTTGGCTGCCCGAACGGGCCAAACCCCTGCCCGCCGGTGCCTTCGCCGCTTTCGGCGAGGGCCGTCACCGCTGCATCGGAGAGCACTTCGCCTGGGCGGAGCTCCTCGTCGCGGCCGCGGTGCTGCTGCCTCGCTGGAAACTGCGCCACGCCGACGACCACGGGGCCGAGGACGTCCGCGAGGTCAACGCGATCCACCCCCGGCCCGATCGCCTCCACATGGTCCTCACCGCCAGGACGGCACCGGACCGGGGCCGGGCCGCCCCGGAGGCCTGAGTACGGCTCGGCCCTCACCCCTCCCCGGCGGAGTCGATCCTCCGAGGGCCGGGGCCGACCTCGCGGACGACGGTGTAGGTCGGCGGACCGCTCATGCGCGCCTCCGCCTTGCCGGACAGGCCGTTGAGCACCTCCTGGATGGCGGCTGCCCGGCCCTCGGTGTCGGAGGTCTCCACGAAGTCGCGGTAGTCCGCCTCGGTCGCCCAGTGCACGATGTTGTACACGCGGGTGCCGTCGGTGCTCACGTGGATGCGCGCCGATCGGTAGCCGGGGTAGAAACGCACCCACCGCTCCTGGAGTTCGGCGAAGGCGTCAGCCAGCTCGCGCTGGGTTTCCCGGCCGTCGACGGTGTAGTCGATGATCGAGTAGAAACCGGGGTCCGTGCTCAAGTGCGTCTCCCTCACAGCCGTACGCGGGTTCGGAGTGCCGGTTCCCATCCTGAAACCTTAACCAGGCTTGAGGTCAAGGGGTGCGCGGTTCGACCGGCCGCTGCACGCACGAGGAAAGCCCGGCCGGGGTCCGGCCGGGCTTTCCGGGTTCTCTTCCGCGCCCTCAGGTACGGCCGAGCAGGCGCCTGGTCGCCTCGTGGGCACCGGCGACCAGCTCGCCGCGGGGGAAGCCACTGCGCTTCTCCGCGGTCACCTGATTGCCGCCCGCGACCCAGACCGGGCCGTCCGCGAGGTGCTCGAGCCCCTCACGGGCCACGTCGTCCGGCTCGGCGACGTTGAGGCCCGGCAGGTCCATCCGCAGGCCCGCGCGCTCCATGGCCGGGGTCCGGGTGACGCCGAGGACCAGTTCGAGCACGTGCACGCCGTACTCCCCGAGCTCCAGCCACAGGCCCTCGGCGAAGACCCGGCTGAACGCCTTGGCGGCGGCGTAGATGCTCATGTGCGCCTGGCCCATGTAGCCCGCCAGGGAGCCGACCAGCATGATCCCGCCCCGGCCTCGCTCCTTCATCGGCGCGCCGAAGTGATGTGACAGCGCGAGCTGGGAGGTGATGTTGAGGTCGATGACCCCGCGCACCCGGTCCAGGTCGGCGGTCACGAACTCGTTGCCGTAGCTGTTCGCGCCCGCGTTGAAGATCAGCAGGCCGACCTCCAGCCCATCGGTCACCGAGCGGATGGCCTTGAGGGCACCCGGGTTCAGCAGGTCGAGCTCGATGGTGCGGACCTCGACCCCCTTCGCCCTGACCCGCTCCGCGGTCTCCTCGAGCGGGCCGGGCTTTCTGGCGATGAGCACCAGATTGATCCCGGCGTCCGCGAGCTGGTCGGCGAACGACGCGCCGACCCCTTCCGACCCACCCGCGATCACTGCCCAGGGGCCGTACACGTTCTTGTCGATCATGAGCCTTCTCTTCGTCTGATGCGACCGGTCAGAGCCGGTCAGAGCCGGTCAGCGCCGGTCAGCGCCGGACCGGTGCCGGTCAGCGCCGGACCGGTGCCGGTCGGCGCGGCCGGTGCCGGGCAGGGCGGCCGGTGCCGTCAGCGCCGTCAGTTGTCCGGTACGGGGATCACGCCGTCCAGCGCCGCCCGCCTGATCGATTCCCGCAGCGCCTCGCAGGCGGGGAAAGCGCTCCCGTTCGGACCGTCGCCGGGCACGGAGGCCCGCCGTTCCAGGCAGGCGAGCACGGCCTCCGCGCTCCACTGGACGCTGGTCTGCTGCCAGCTCGCCTTGCGCACCTGGACACCCGCGCCACACTGGTGACAGCGCACCGGCAGCATCGGCGTCCCATCGGTCAGACGATTGTCCTGCCGTGTCATCGGAGCGGTCGCTTCCCGTGGCGGTCCCGCTCGCGGGATTCTCCTCGGCTTCCTGCTCGGTGCATGTGTCTTCCTCGGGTCGTCGGGATCGGGAACCGCTCGTGCCTCACGGCGTCACCCCGGCTGCAGCACGCCGAAGTCACCGAGCTGAATGGTCATGGTGAAAGTGCGCGAGGAGATCCTCCAGACGCCGTCGGCGCGCACCCAGCGGTCGTCGTACTCCCCGATGCACTCGAAGAAGCCGTCCTCACGCTCGCCCGCGCCCCGGTGGTAGACCCGGGCGTAGGTGAGGGACCGGGCGCGGTCGCCGTTCACCTCGACGCGGTGGTTGCCCAGCAGGTGCTGCGACGGTCCGCACCCGCCGAGATGTTCCCGGACGGTGGCGATGATCGCCTCGGTACCCTGCCTGCGGTACGCGGTCGCGTCGGGGGTGAAGACGTCGCCGATCTGCGCCCAGTCCCGCTGGTCGAGCGCCTCGGCGAGCCGGTTGAGCTGTTCGATGATCTGGTGGCGGTCGTCCGTCACGAGGCGCCGCCTGCGGGCACACCGCCTGCGCGGGCGAGGTTCTCCTCGACCTCCCGCTTCCACGCCTCGACGGGACGGGTGGTGTCCAGCTCGTACTCGAAGCGCTCGACCATCTCCGGCTTGACGTCGGCGACGTCGACGTAGAACTGCTCGTACCAGCGGCGCAGTTGGTAGACCGGGCCGTCCTCCTCGCACAGCAGTGGGTTGTCGATGCGGGTCTTGTTCTTCCAGATCGCCACGTCCTGCTCGAAGCCCCTGGCGATGAAGCCCGCCATCGTCTCCGCGACCTCGTCGGCGGCCTCACCCTGCAGCTTGTCGCTGCGCTGCACGATCACGCCGTACTGCAGCACGAAGGAGTTCTCGTCGATCGGGTAGTGGCAGTTGATCAGGACGGAGTCGATGTCCATCACGTCGTAGTGGTAGGTCAGGTCGTCGATCATGAACGACGGGCCGTGGTAGGACGCGGCCGAGGTGTTGCCGAGCATCTTCGGCTCGCCGTCCTTGGCGGGCGGGCGCACGTCCTCGCGGCCCATGCCCTTCTGGTACTGGGTGGCCACATGGCCCTCGAAGACGTTCTTGAAGAACGTCGGGAAGGAGAAGTGGACGTAGAAGAAGTGCGCCATGTCGACCACGTTGTCCACCACCTCGCGGCAGTTCGCGTTGACCGTGATCTCGCTCCAGACCCAATCGGTCCAGTCGTCGCGGGTCGCGCCCTCGATGCGGGGGATCGTGACGTCGGCGGGCGGCGGATTGCCCTCGGGGTCGTTCCAGACGAACAGCATGCCGTCCTGGTCCAGGGTGGTCCACGCGGCGGTGCGGGCACGCAGGGGAACCCGGCGGGAGTACGGGATCTGCTTGCAGCGGCCGTCGCCGCCCCAGCGCCAGTCGTGGAACGGGCAGGCGATCTCGTTGCCCTTGACCGTTCCCTGGGACAGGTCGCCGCCCATGTGCCTGCAGTACGCGTCGAGCACGTTCAGCGTGCCGTCGCCGCTCTGGAAGACCACGAGCTTCTGGCCGAACGCCGTGATGGAGTGGGGTTTGCCGTCCTTGAACCGGCTGGACAGGCCAAGACAGTGCCAGCCTCGTGCGAAACGCGTGGGGGCGGCTTCGGCCTCGATGCCACGGACTCCGTCATGCTCGGATTCGACTGCCGTCACGTTGACGCCATCCCTTCGGAACGTGGGTTCTCTCGACCTGAAAGGTAGGTCGGCGAGGTCCGCGGCCGAACCGGAAGTCCCAGTGGTCGGGATGTTCGGGACGGGTTCCCGCCGGTGCGGCGCACCATCGTGGTCTGCACCTGTAGGACGAGCGCGACACGGAGAACGCAAACCATGAGCAACGAGGTGTTGGAGTCGGTTCGCGGGCTGCTGCCGAACATCGCCGAACGGGCCCGGTCGACCGACGAGAACCGGCGCGTCCCCGTGGAGACGATCCAGGAGCTCACGGAGGCGGGCGTCTTCAGGATGCTGCAGCCCAAGAGGTACGGCGGCGCGGAGAGCGATCCGGTCGCCTTCTTCGAGGTCGTCAGGGAGATTTCCGGAGTCTGCGGCTCGACCGGCTGGGTGACCGGCGTGCTCGGCGTGCACCCGTGGCAGCTCGGCCTGTTCCCCGAGATCGCGCAGGACGAGGTCTGGCGGGAGAATCCGGACACACTGGTCTCCTCCTCCTACGCTCCGGTCGGGCGGCTGACCCCGGTCGAGGGCGGCTACGAGCTGTCGGGCCGGTGGAGCTTCTCCTCCGGCTGTGAGCACGCCGCATGGGTCCTGATCGGCGGCCTGGTCGTGGGCGCGGAGGGCAGGCCGGTCGACTTCATGACCGTGCTCGTGCCCAGGGCGGACTACGAGATTGAGGACGTCTGGGACGTGATCGGGCTGCGCGGCACCGCGAGCAACGACATCGTCGTCGAGCGGGCCTTCGTCCCCGGCTACCGGACGATGCGCAACTACGAGCAGGCCCAGCTTCGCGGTCCGGGGCAGAAGGTCAACACCGGGCCGCTGCACCGCATGCCGTTCGCGACGATCTTCACCTCCGCGATCACCGCGCCGGTGATCGGCACGGTCGCGGGCTGCTACCGCTCCTACATCGCCGCGATGCGTGACAGGGTACGGCTCAGCCTGGGCGGCGGCAGGTTCGCCGAGGACCAGTTCGCCCAGGTCGCGGTCGCCAGGGCCGCCTCGGAGATCGACGCCGCGATCCTGCAGACCGACCGCAACGTGCGCGAGGTCTACGAGCACGCGGTCAAGGGCGAGGAGATCCCGATGGAGCTGAGGCTGCGCACCCGCAGGGACCAGGTCCGCGGCACCGAGCGGGCGATCGAGGCGATCGACATCCTCTTCAAGATCGCCGGAGGGAACTCGCTGAGGCGCGGCAACCCCATCGAGCGCGCCTGGCGCGACGCCCACGCGGGCAGCGTGCACGTGGCCAACGACGTCGAACGCGCCCTGGCGATGTACGGCAGGGGCGAGTTCGGCCTGACCGTCGAGGACAACCTCATCTGATCCCCCCGTGCCTCGCGGACTTCGCGGGCACGGCCCTGGCTGCGCAGACGCGCGGAAGCCAGGCCCCGCGAGACCGGGCGGGGCCTGGCGGCGGAGGTCAGCGGGCGGCGGCCATGTCCAGCACCGCCCGGTAGGAGAAGACCATCGCCGAGCCGATCGGGATGCCAGGGCCCGGATAGTGGTGGCCCGCGAACGACGCGCTGGTGTTGCCCGCGGCGTACAGGCCGGGGATCGGCCGATCCTCCCCGTCCAGCACCCGCCCGTCGACGTCGGTCCGCAGGCCACCCTTGGTGCCAAGGTCGCTCAGGACCACGCGCGCGGCGTAGTACGGCGGCCGGTCGACCGGGACCAGGCACGGGTTCGGGCCGTGGGAACGGTCGGCGAAGAACAGGTCGTAGGGGTCCTCGCCCCGGTGGAAGTCCTCGTCGACGCCGCCGGCCGCGAAGCCGTTGAACCGCTCCAGCGTCGCGGTCAGGTTCTCGCGCGGCAGGCCGAGCCGCTCCGCGAGCTCGCCGACGGTCTCGGCCCGCACCCAGGTGCCCGCCTCCAGGTGCTCCTGCGGCGGGCATCCCGGCAGCGAGATCGCCGGGAGGTCGCCGCCGAAGCGTGAGTCGAAGACGAGGTAGGCGGGGACGCGGCCCGCCGCGGCGGCCATCTGTCTGCCCATCCTGTCGTAGGGGAGGGACTCGTTGGCGAACCTCGCGCCGGAGGCGTCGACCATGAGACCGCCGCGGAAGCCCAGGGTGAAGGCGGCGGCGCCGTCCGGCTGCTCGACGCCGGGACACCACCACGCCTGGTCCATCAGGTCGGTCGCCGCGCCGATCTCGACGGCGGCCAGGATCGGCTCCCCGGCGTTCGTACCACGCGGGGCCATCGTCCAGGCGGCGGCGCCGGGCACGCCGTGCTCCTCGCGCATCGCGCCGTTTCCCTCGAAGCCGCCCGCGGCCATCAGCACGCCGAGGAGCGCGCGGATCCGCACCCGGCCCGCGTCCGTCTCCGCCTCAACCCCGGTCACCCGCCCGTCCTCGACGATGAGACGGGTCATGCGGGTGCCGGTGCGGACGACACCGTTTCCGGTGCCCGCCAGCGCGAGCAGCAACCGCCCGATCAACGCCCGTCCCGCGGACAGCGGGCCCGCCGGGTGGGACTGTCCCGCGCGGTCGCGGTCGACCGAGGGACGCACCAGGCGCGCCAGATCGCCGAGCCGGTCCGCGGGAAGGTCGAGGGGCACGAAGGAGCGCCCCGCGTCCATCCGTCCCGGGGCGTCGAAGTAGTCGGGGAAGGCCCGCCATTCGAACTCGATCGCGGGGTTCCGCTCGAGGAACTCGACGACCTTGGGGGCGGTCTCCAGGAAGGCCTCCCGCCGCCGCGCCGTACCCTCGCCCAGCAGCGCCCTGAGATAGACGCGCGCCGACTCGGTCGAGTCGCCGATCCCCGCCCGCGCCCGCGCCTGCACCTGGCTGCCGGGCAGCCAGGCGGCGGAGCCGGAGTAGGCGGACGTGCCGCCCAGCAGCGGCGTTCTCTCGAGTACGGCGGTGCGCAGGCCCGCTGAGGCCGCGGCCAGTGCCCCGGTCATGGCTCCGGCCCCGGAGCCCACGACCACCACGTCGTACTCGTCGTCCCACAGCGCGGCGCCCGCCATGCCCAGCCCTCCCGTGAAGTCGCGAGGTCCCAGGCAATCGCAGCCCACGTCGTGACGACTGTTCCGTCCCACTCACCGGTATCCGTAATTCACTTCCCACCGTCCACCCCTGTGTATTGTTTTGTCGACATCGAACCCACTCTCCAGGGGAGACCGTGCCGAGAATCGCCGAGGCCCGACCACCGGCCGAGCCGAGCTCGCCCGATCAGCGAGCCAGGCATGTGCGCATCCTCAGGGCGGCGGCGCACATCGCGGCGGAGAAGGGGCTCGAACGCGTCCAGATGCACGAGGTGGCCAAGGCGGCGGGCGTCGCGATCGGCACGCTGTACCGCTACTTTCCCTCCAAAACCCACCTGTTCACCGCGGTCCTGGCCGAGCAGATCGACCGCTTCAACGAGAACACTCCGCGTCCCAAACCCGGCACGAGCCCCGAGGACGCGGTCTACGAGGTGCTGATCAGCGCCAGCAGGCAGCTGCTGCGCAGGCCTGCCCTGGCGATCGCGATGATGCAGTCGTCGAGCTCGGCGAACGCCGCCACGATCACCGACGCCGGCAAGATCGACGGTGCTTTCCGCGAGATCATCCTCAGGACCCTCGGGATCGACAGCCCGACCATCCAGGACATCACCCTGATCCGGCTCCTGGTGCAGTGCTGGTACGGCGGGCTCCAGGCCAGCCTCAACGGCAGGCTCTCCATGCCGGACGCCGAGGCCGACATGCGGCTCGCCTGCAAGCTCCTGCTGGCCTCGCGCTCGAACGCCACCGGGGAATGATCCTCTCCTTCTCCCGCTGACCGGGACCGTACCCTTCGCTTCGCGGTACACGCGGATACCGTCGCGTCACCCCGGTGCCCGCGTGCCCAAGGCATGACCCGAGGGGCCCGGAGAGGACGCGGAGGACCTGAGAAACATGGCACTGAACCGCTTTGACGGGGTGAGCGTCCTGCTCACGGGGGCGGGTTCCGGCATCGGGCGCGCCACCGCGCTCAGGCTCGTCTCCGAGGGCGCGGCGGTCTTCGCCGTCGACCTGGCGGAGGACGGCCTGGCGGGGACGGCCGGATCGGCGACGGGACCCGGCCGGATCGCCACACATGTCGCGGACGTCACGCAGGAGCGGTCCGTCATCGAGGCGGTGCGGGCCGCGGCCGCCGAACTCGGCGGGATCGACGTGCTGGTCAACGTCGCGGGCATTCACAAGGCGACCCCGATCGACTCGCTGACGGTCGAGGACCTGCACCGGCTCTTCTCCGTCAACCTCGTCGGTACCGCGCTGTTCTGCAGGGAGACGTTGCGCCACCTGCCGGACGGGACCGGAGTGATCGTGAACGTCGCCTCGTCGGCCGCCACGCACGGCAACCCGTACATGACGGCGTACTCGGCCTCGAAGGGCGCCGTACTGGGGTTCTCACTGAGCCTGGCCGCCGAGGTCGTCGGGCGCGGGATCCGGGTCGTGCCCGTCTCCCCGGGAACCGTCGAGACCCCGCTGACGAACAACCCCGAGGTGCTTCCCCGGCACCTCGACCTCTCCTACTACGGGCGGATCCGCTCGCCGCTCGGCAAGGCGAGCCCCGAGCAGATCGCCGGGGTGATCGCGTTCGCCGCCTCCCGCGACGGTGGGTATCTCACCGGAGCGGAGATCCGGGCCGACGGCGGATCCCACACCTGACATGACTACCAGGAGTAACGACATGACACGTCGCATCGCGGTGAGCGGAACGGCCTCGGGTATAGGACAGGCTCTCGCGCGCCTGCTACGGGAGCAGGGGGACGAGGTGATCGGAGTCGACCTCAGGGACGCCGAGGTGAACGCCGACCTCGCCACCCCCGAGGGACGCGAGCGGGCGGTCGCCTCCGTGCTGGACCTGTCCGGCGGCGTGCTGGACGGGGTCGTCGCCTGCGCGGGCGTCTCGGGCCCGACCCCGCTGACGGTCCAGGTGAACTTCTTCGGGGTGACCGCCCTGCTGGAGGGGTTGCGTCCCGCGCTCGCCGCCGCCGAACGGCCGCGCGCCGCCGTGGTCGGCTCCATCGCCGGCATACAGCCCGCGGACGCGGGAGTGGTCGCCGCCTGCCTCGACGACGACGAGCGGGCCGCGCTCGCCCTGGCTGACGAGGCCGTCGAGCGGGGGGAGGGGCGGAAACTCTACCCGTCGTCGAAGTCCGCGCTGGCCCGCTGGCTGCGCCGCGAGTCCATCACGCCGGAGTGGGCGGGTAACGGCATCCCGATCAACGCGATCGCGCCCGGGATCGTGCTCACGCCGATGTCCGCGCCCTTGTTCGAGGACAAGGCGATGCGCGAGGTCATGGACAAGGCGGTCCCCATGCCCCTGAACGGGTACGCGACCGCCGAGGTGATCGCGGAGGCGCTGCGCTGGCTGGTCGCCCCGGCCAACTCCCATATGACCGGCCAGGTCATCTACCTCGACGGCGGCGCCGAGACCGTCCTGCGCGGCTCCGTTTACTAGCGCCGCCTTCGGCGGCGCGGGCTTGGGCGTCCCAGCGGGATGAGGGTGGGGCGGGTCCCCGTCCGGACACCGGTGTGGCCACGTCAGACAGTTCATTTCCTGGTGGACTGTCGTAATACGAAAGACAAGAGAGGCCGTCCTGCTGGACGGCCTCTCTTGTGGGGTCTCACCGGTGGCGGGTCACTTGGACGCCGCGGCGTTCTCGACTCCCGTGGTGTCGAGCTGGGCCACGCTGTAGGCGGCGTAGTTCTGGTACGGGCTGCGTCCGTTGAAGTACGGCGTGAGCTGGGCGTCGAACTCCTCGACGGAGAAGACGTCGTTCGCGGCGGTGAACTTCCGCTCGACGGTCGGGGCCGCCATGAGCGCGACCATGTCGCCGTAGACGATGAACACCTGGCCGTTGATCTCGTCAGAGGCGGGGGAGGCCAGGTAGCTGACGAACGTCCCCACGCGCTCGGGGGCCAGGATGTCCAGGCCGCCCTCGGCCGCGTCGCCGCCGCCGAACACGTGCGCCGTCATGCCGGTGCGGGCCCTGGGGCAGATCGCGTTCGCGCGCACGCCGTACCTCGACAGGCCCTGGGCGGTCGACAGGGTCAGCGCCGTGATGCCCGCCTTGGCGGCGGAGTAGTTGGGCTGGCCCGCGGAGCCGAACAGGAACGCCTCAGAGGAGGTGTTGATGACACGGCCGTAGACGGGACCGCCCGCCGCCTTGCTCGCCTCGCGCCAGTGGACGGCCGCCGCACGCGACACCGCGGCGTGCCCCTTGAGGTGGACGTGGATGACGGTGTCCCAGTCGGACTCGGTCAGGTTGAACAGCATCTTGTCGCGCAGCACGCCCGCGTTGTTCACCAGGATGTCCAGGCCGCCGAACGTCTCGACCGCGGCTTGGACGAGACGGTCGCCCATGTCCCACTCGCCGACGTCGCCGGTGACCGCGACCGCCTGGCCGCCGAGCTCCTTGATCTCGGCGACGACATCGTCCGCGGCCTGGCCCATGTCGTTGACGACGACGTTCGCGCCACGTGCGGCGAGTGCCAGCGCCTCACTGCGGCCCAGCCCGCCGCCCGCGCCGGTGACGACAGCCGTCCGGCCTTCCAGACCGATGTTCGAACCCATGTTCCGCTCCCGTTGTGCGCGCAGGTCGATAGAGGTGAAAAACTAGTATGTATTCTAGTTTTACCCAAGAGGGTTGTCCCGCTGAGTGGGGGTAGGAGAAATGGGTCCGCTGACAGGTTTCACCGTCGTCGAGATGGCGGGCGTCGGCCCCGGCCCCTTCGCCGGGATGATGCTCGCCGACCTGGGGGCCGACGTGATCCGCGTCGACAGGCCGGGCAGGGGGGCGTCCGTCGTCCCCTCCGGCGGCGCCGTGGCGCGCAACGCGGCCGACGTGACGTCCAGGGGGCGCAGGTCCGTCGGGGTCGATCTGAAGTCGCCGGACGGCGTCGAGCTGGTGCTCAAGCTCGTCGAGCGGGCCGACGCGCTGATCGAGGGCTACCGTCCCGGCGTGATGGAGCGGCTCGGGCTCGGCCCGGACGAGTGCCTGGCCAGGAACGGCCGCCTGGTCTACGGGCGGATGACCGGCTGGGGGCAGGAGGGGCCGCTGGCGGGCAGTGCCGGGCACGACATCAACTACATCTCGCTGTCCGGCGCGCTGTCGGCGATCGGGCGCGCCGGACAGGCCCCGGTGCCGCCGTTGAACCTGGTCGGCGACTACGGCGGCGGCGCCATGCTGCTGGCGTACGGCGTGCTCGCCGGCCTGCTCTCCGCGGGGCGCGACGGCGTGGGCCAGGTCGTCGACGCGGCCATGGTCGACGGCTCGGCATTGCTGATGGCGCCCTTCTACGGGGCCCACGCGATGGGGCAGTGGGCCGAGCGCGGCACGAACCTGCTCGACACCGGCGCTCCCTTCTACGACGTGTACGCGACCTCGGACGGCGGCCACGTGTCCGTCGGCCCGATCGAGCCGCAGTTCTTCGGACTTCTCATCGAGCTCCTCGGCGTCGCCGACCTCGATCCCCGGGGGCAGTACGACCCCGCGACCTGGCCCGCGCTGCGGGAACGGCTCGCGAAGGCGTTCGCGGAGAACACGCGGGACCACTGGGAGGAGGTCTTCGGGGGCACGGACGCGTGCGTCGCCCCCGTGCTCTCCCTGGCCGAGGCGCCCGCCCATCCGCACAACGTCGCCCGTGCGACGTTCGTGTCACGAGACGGCGTCGTGCAGCCCGCTCCCGCGCCGCGTTTCTCGCGTACGCCCGCCGAGATCCGTTCCTCGCCCCCCGCGGTCGGCGAGCACACCCGCGAGGTGCTGGCCTGGCTCGGCCTCGACGAGGCGGAGACGCTCAGGCTCGCGGAGGCCGGGATCACTCAGCGGGACTAGGGCATTGTGTAAAAAAAGAATTAATTCTAGCCTCTCGCCATGACGCTGAACCTGGCAACTCTGTACGAGGCCGTGGCCGCGGCCGTCCCGGACCGGCTGGCCCTCGTCTGCGGTGACCGTCGGCTGACTTTCTCAGAGCTCGACAGGCGTGCGGGCGCTCTGGCGAGCCGTCTCAAGGCGTCCGGAATCGAGCCGGGCGAGCACGTTGGCGTGCACATGCTCAACGGCGTCGAGTTCGTCGAGACGCTCCTCGCGTGCCTGAAGATCCGGGCGGTGCCGATCAACATCAACTACCGCTACACCGATCGCGAGCTGCTCTACCTGTACAACGACGCCGACCTGGTCGCCCTGGTCGTCGCCGAGGAGTTCACCCCCGCCGTCGCCAGGGTCGCCGACGGATGCCCCGCATTGCGCCACGTCATCGTCCTGGAGGAGACGCCC
Source organism: Streptosporangium sp. NPDC051023 (assembly GCF_040689595.1). Taxonomy (NCBI): domain Bacteria; kingdom Bacillati; phylum Actinomycetota; class Actinomycetes; order Streptosporangiales; family Streptosporangiaceae; genus Streptosporangium; species Streptosporangium sp. NPDC051023. The sequence continues at coordinate 23,813 of NZ_JBFBCE010000097.1, forward strand.
TCCTCCGTTCACCAGCCCAACGAATCGGCTGACGAGGACACCCCTGCAGCCTGGAAGGGGTACACCTCGGGCACGTCGGTGACCTGGACGGACTACGGCTCGGCCATGCCGACGGACGGGACCGTTTCTGGATCGGACGCAAAGGAGCAGCGCACCGCCGACGACCACTACGTGCTCTACACCGGGGGCACGACCGGCATGCCGAAGGGCGTGGTCTGGCGGCACGAGGACTTCTACTTCGCGGCCCTGTCCGGGGGAAACCCCTTCGGCGGCGAGCCGCACCGGACCCCGGAGACGCTGGCCGCGGCCGCGGGCACGCCGTTGACCTACCTGATCACCGCCCCGCTCATGCACGGCGCGGCGAGCTACACCCTGCTCACCGGCCTGTTCGGCGGGGCGACGATGATCCTGATGCGCCGTTTCGACCCGGTGGAAGCGTTGCGCCTGATCGAGCGGGAGTCCGTCGTTCTCGCCACCGTCGTCGGCGACGCGATCGCCCGCCCCCTTCTCGACGCCGTCAAGGCGCACGGTTCCGAGTACGACCTGAGCTCATGGAGGGTGCTGGGCTCCGGTGGCGCGCTCCTGTCGCGCAGCGTGCGGGAGGAGGCCGTCGCGCTGCTGCCGGGCATTCTCGTCAACGACGGGTTCGGTGCCTCGGAGTCCGGCGTCGACGGCAAGCTCAGGGTCGGTGAGGACGGGCTCATGCGTCTCGCCCCCACCCCGAAGGTCGTCGTCGTCGACGAACGGCTGCGGCCGCTCGCCCCCGGTTCGCCCGAGACCGGGTTCATCGCCAGGACCGGACACGTCCCGCTCGGCTACTACAAGGACCCGGACAAGACGGCCAAGACGTTCCCCGTCATCGACGGGGTTCGCTGGGCCGTGCTCGGGGACGTCGCCAGGGTCGAGGCGGACGGTACGACCGTGTTGCTGGGACGCGGCTCGGGCTGCATCAACACCGGCGGCGAGAAGGTCTTCCCCGAAGAGGTCGAACAGGCGCTCAAGTCACACCCCGCGGTGATGGACGCGCTCGTCGCGGGCGTTGCCGACCAGCGGTTCGGCGAGCGGGTCGGCGCGGTGGTCGAGGTGCGCGCGGGCGTCGCCGCGCCCGACGCGGAGGAGCTCAGGGCGCACTGCCGCACGCAGATCGCCGGATACAAGGTTCCGGCCCTGCTCACCGTCGTGCAGGCCATCGTGCGCTCGCCCAGCGGCAAGGCGGACTACCGCTGGGCCAAGCGTGTGCTGTCCGGCGAGACCAACTAACCCAAGGACACGAGGAGAGATCATGGCCGAGGCCGTCATCGTCGAAGCTGTGCGTACACCGGTCGGCAGGCGCAGGGGCGTGCTGTCCGGGCTGCATCCCGCCGAGCTGCTCGGCACGGCCCACAGGGGCCTGCTCGACCGGGCGGGAGTCGACCCGCGGGACGTCGGGCAGGTGATCGGCGGCTGCGTCACCCAGGCGGGGGAGCAGTCGAACAACGTCACCCGGCAGGCATGGCTGCACAGCGGCCTGCCGTACACCACGGCGTGCACGACGATCGACTGCGCCTGCGGGTCCTCCCAGCAGGCGGTGCACCTGGTCGCGGGCCTGATCGCCTCCGGCGCGATCGACGCCGGGATCGGCTGCGGCGTCGAGTCGATGAGCCGGGTCTTCCTGGGCCAGGCGCTCACTCCCGAGACCGGCAGCCCCTTCCCCGACAGCTGGTCGCTCGACATGCCCGACCAGTTCACCGCCGCAGAGCGGATCGCGGCCAAGCGCGGCATCACCCGCGCGGACGCCGACGCCCTCGGCCTCACCTCGCAGCGGCGCGCCGCCCAGGCCTGGGCGGAGGGCCGTTTCGACGGTCAGGTCCTTCCGGTCGAGGCGCCCGTGATCGGCCCGGAGGGGCCGACGGGGGAGACCATGACCGTCACCCGCGACCAGGGACTGCGTGAGACGACCGCGGAGGGCCTGGCGAAGCTGAACCCGGTGCTGCCCGACGGCATCCACACCGCGGGCAACGCCTCGCAGATCAGCGATGGTGCGGCGGCCGTACTGCTGATGAGTGCCGAGCGGGCCCGGCAGCTCGGGCTCCGTCCCCGCGCGCGCATCGTCGCCTCCGGCATGGTCGGCTCCGACCCCTACTACCACCTTGACGGCCCGGTCCAGGCTACCGAGCACGTGCTCCGTACGGCGGGCATGACGCTGTCCGACATCGACCTCGTGGAGATCAACGAGGCCTTCGCCTCCGTTGTGCTGTCCTGGGCGCAGGTGCACAAGGCCGACATGGACAAGGTCAACGTCAACGGAGGGGCGATCGCCCTCGGCCACGCGGTCGGCTCGACCGGTGCCCGCCTGATCACCCAGGCCCTGTACGAGCTTGAGCGGACCGGCGGCTCGACCGCCCTGGTCACCATGTGCGCGGGCGGTGCCCACTCGACGGCCACCATCATCGAACGGATCTGAGACGACAATGACCATCGGACTGACCCAGGAGCACCGCGACCTGCGCGACTCCGTACGCACCTTCGTCACCCGCCACGTGACCCCGGAGGTGGTCCGCAAGGCCGTTGACGCCAAGCGGGAGGAACTGCCGTCCTACTGGCCCGCCCTCGCCGAGCAGGGACTGCTCGGCCTGCACCTGCCGGAGGAGTCGGGCGGCGCGGGCTACGGGCTCCTCGAGCTGGCCGTCGTCGTCGAGGAGCTCGGCCGTGCCATGGCGCCGGGGCCGTTCCTGCCCACGGTGCTCGCGAGCGCCGTCCTGCGCCGCGCGGGACACGAACCGCTGCTGGCGGAGCTCGCCGAGGGAACCATGATCGGAGCGGTCGGGCTGAGGCCGGGTGGCCTCGGCCTCACGCGCGCCCAGAGCGGTGAGATCAGCGTCTCCGGCGTCTCCGAGCCGATCCTCGGCGGTCATGTCGCCGACGTGCTCGTCCTGCCCGTCAAGGACGGCGTCGCCACGACCTGGGTCGTGTTGCCCCGCGCCTTGGTCGAGACGGCCGACCTGCCCAGCCACGACCTGACCCGCAGGCTGTCGCGGGTCAGCGTGGACGGTGTCGCCGTCGCCCCCGGTGACGTGCTCACCGGCCTCGACGAGCACGGCGTGCTCGACCTGGCCGCGGCCCTGTTCGCCGCGGAGGCGTCCGGCCTGGCCGACTGGGCCACCACGACCGCCGCGGACTACGCCAGGGTGCGTGAGCAGTTCGGCCGCCCGATCGGCCAGTTCCAGGGCGTCAAGCACCGCTGCGCGCGCATGCTCGCCCGCGCCGAGCAGGCCAGGGTCTGCGCCTGGGACGCCGCCCGCGCCGGCGACGCCGGTGCCGTCGAGGATCCCCGGGAGGCGTCGCTGGCCGCGGCCGTCGCGGGGGCGACCAGCGTCGAGGCGGCCTTCAGCACCGCCAAGGACTGCATCCAGACCCTCGGCGGCATCGGGTTCACCTGGGAGCACGACGCGAGCCTCTACCTGCGCCGCGCCCAGACCCTGCGCATCCTGTTGGGTTCGACCGCCTCGTGGCGGCGCAGGGTCGCCCACCTCACCCTGGGCGGCGCCCGCCGCAAGCTCGGCGTCGAGCTGCCCGCCGAGGCGGAGCGGATCCGCGCCGAGGTCCGCGCCGAGCTTGAGCCCGCGGGGAACCTGGAGGGCAAGGAGCGACTGACCTACCTCGCCGAGCACGGCTACACCGCCCCGCACCTGCCCGTGCCGTGGGGCAAGGGCGCCGACGCGGTCTCGCAGCTGGTGATCGCCGAGGAGATGCGTACCGCGGGACTCCGCGCCGCCGACATGATCATCGGTGGCTGGGTCGTGCCGACCCTGATCGCCCACGGGAACCCCGAGCAGCACGAGAGGTTCCTGCCCGCGACGCTGCGCGGCGACATCGTGTGGTGCCAGCTGTTCAGCGAGCCGGGCGCGGGCTCGGACCTGGCGGGCCTCAGCACCCGCGCGGAGAAGGTCGACGGCGGCTGGAAGATCACCGGGCAGAAGGTCTGGACCTCCATGGCCCGAGAGGCGCACTGGGGCATCCTGCTGGCCCGCACCGACGTCTCCGCCCCCAAGCACAAGGGCCTGTCCTATTTCCTGCTTGACATGTCCAGCCCGGGCATCGACATCAGGCCGCTGCGCGAGCTGACCGGCGAGGCGCTGTTCAACGAGGTCTTCCTCGACGAGGTGTTCGTCCCCGACGAAATGCTGGTCGCCGCCCCCGGCGACGGCTGGAAGCTCGCCCGCACCACGCTCGCGAACGAGCGGGTCTCGCTCTCCCACGACTCCTCGCTCGGCAGCGGTGGCGAGGCGCTGCTCGACCTCGTCGCGGCCGCTCCGGGGGAGGCCGACGACGAGCGGCTGACCACGCTCGGCGGCATCCTGTGCGACGCGCAGTCCGGCGGCCTGTTCGGCCTGCGCACCACGATCCGCTCGCTGTCCGGCCGGCAGCCGGGCGCCGAGTCCAGCATCGGCAAGCTGATCGGTGTCGAGCACATCCAGCAGGTCTGGGAGACCGCGATGGACTGGGCGGGCGCGGAGTCCCTGTCCGGCGAGGGCGGCGACGGCCGTACCGCCACCTGGATGTTCCTCAACTCCCGGTGCATGTCGATCGCGGGAGGCACGACCGACGTGCAGCTCAACATCATCGGCGAGCGCCTGCTCGGCCTGCCCCGTGACCCCGAGCCCGTCCCGGCCAGGGCCTGACACCTCATGACCCGTCATAGGAAAGGAGGACCCGTGGGCGACAGGACGTTCGTCATCGGCGTCGGCATGACCAGGTTCGAGAAGATCGAGACCCGTGACTGGGAGTACCCGGACATGGTCGTCGAGGCCGTCGGCAACGCGCTGGCCGACGCCGGGATCGAGTACTCCGCCGTGCAGCGCGCCGCGGTCGGCTACGTGTTCGCCCCCTCGGCGGCGGGCCAGCGGGCCCTGTACGACGTCGGGCTCACCGGCATCCCGATCGTCAACGTCAACAACAACTGCGCCACCGGCTCGACGGCGCTGATGATGGCCAGGGAGTGGGTCCGGTCAGGTGTCGTCGACGTGGCCCTCGCGGTCGGCTTCGAGAAGATGACCAAGGAGGCGCTGTCCCCGGGAGCGGGCGGGATGCCCAAGGTGACCCCGCTCGACCGGCACATCGGGGTGCTGGCCGCCAACCGGGGCTGGGCGAACTCCCCGATGACCGCGCAGTTCTTCGGCAACGCGGCGCGCGAGCACATGGAGCGGTACGGCACGACCGCCGAGCAGATCGCGGCCGTCGCGGTGAAGAACCACAGGCACTCGATGAACAACCCCTACGCGCAGTTCCAGGACGAGTACACCCTCGAGCGGGTGCTGAGCGACAAGCCGATCCACGAGCCGCTCACCCGGTCGCAGTGCTCGCCGACCTCGGACGGCGCGGGCGCGGCCGTCGTCGTCAGCGAGCGGTTCGTCCGCGAGCACGGCCTGCAGGACAGGGCGGTCGAGATCCTGGCGCAGGCGCTCGTCACCGACACGGGCCAGGCGTTCGACGCCGGATCCGACATCGACGTGGTCGGCGTGCCGATGACCCGCGCCGCGGGGGTCCAGGTGTTCGCCGAGGCGGGCCTCACCGTCGAGGACGTCGACGTGATCGAGCTGCACGACTGCTTCTCGATCAACGAGATCCTCACCTACGAGGGGCTCGGCATGTGCGCGGAGGGCGACGGTGGCAAGCTCGTCGAGTCGGGTGCCACGACCTACGGCGGACGCTGGGTCGTCAATCCCTCCGGCGGCCTGATCTCCAAGGGGCACCCGCTGGGCGCGACCGGCCTGGCCCAGTGCGCCGAGCTGACCTGGCAGTTGCGCGGAGAGGCGGGCGCGCGCCAGGTCGACGGCGCCAGGGTCGGCCTGCAGCACAACCTCGGGCTCGGCGGCGCCTGCGTGGTGACCCTGTACGGCGCGGGCACCCTGAACGAGGAGGGCTGAGAGAATGCCGATCGATCTCAACAAGGCGCTCGGGGCCGAACCGTCGGTCACCGAGATCTCGTGGACCAGGCGGGACGTGCTGCTGTACCACCTGAGCCTGGGCGCGGGAACCGGCGCCGACCCCGAGCTGTCCTACACCTACGAGCGCGGGCTGCGGGTGCTGCCGACCTTCGCCATGGTCGCGGGCCAGGGGCTCTCCGCCGGTGACGGCGCCCCCATGGCGATGGTCATGCCCGGCATCGACATCGACCTGCGCAGAATCCTGCACGCGGGCCAGGGCCTCACCGTGCACCGGCCGCTGCCCGCCTCCGGCGCCGCGACCGTCACCTCACGGGTGGCGGACGTCTGGGACAAGGGCAAGGCCGCGATGATCGTGATGGAGCAGTCGGCGGCGGACGCGGACGGCGATCCGCTGTGGACCGCGACCATGCGGATCTGGGCGCGCGGCGAGGGCGGTTTCGGCGGCGAGCCCGGCCCCGAGGACTCCTGGTCAGTCCCGGAGCGGGAGCCTGACGTCGTGCTCGACTCCCCGACCCTGCCCAGGCAGGCACTGCTGTACCGGCTCAACGGCGACCTCAACCCGCTGCACGCCGACCCGGAGTTCGCGAGGACGGCCGGTTTCGACCGGCCCATCCTGCACGGCCTCGCGTCGTACGGCATCGTCGCGAAGGCGGTCGTGGACGGTGTCCTCGGTGGCGACGTGTCGAGGCTGACCGGTCTGTCGGTCCGGTTCGCCGGTTCGCTGCTGCCGGGCCAGACCATCAGGACCACGGTGTGGCGTGAGGGCGATCTGCTGACGCTGCGCTCGACCTGCCCGGAACAGGACGACGCTCCCGTGCTCACCCACGCGACGGCCACGGTCGCGCCGTGACCGGGGGCCAGGACACCGGCGGGGAGAGCGGCGAAGCGATCGCCGACCCGGCCGGTGGTGATGAGGAGACTGGAAACATGAGCACGCACAAGCCAGAACAATCCAGCCAGACCGGGCAGGAAGGGCAGGCGGGACGGCCCGCGGCGCTGACCGCGACCGCGAACAACGAGGGCGTGGACGCGGCGGTCGCCGCGGCCCGCAGGGTGATCGCGTCGCTGCTGCACGCGGGCGACGGCTCCTCCGCCGAGATGGCCAGGGTCGCCGAGCAGCTCAACGCCGTCGCCGACCACCTCGACAAGCACGCTCCCGCCGTCGAGGAGCGGATGGTCGACATGTGGCGGGGCGAGGGGGTGACCAGGCACGATCCGGTCACCGGCCCGGAGAACGCGATCGCGCCGCCGCTTCCGCTGACCGGCGGGCAGGACGGTTCCATCGAGGGGGTCGTCGTGCTGGGCATGCCGTACCAGGGGCCGCCAGGATACGTGCACGGCGGCATCTCCGCGCTGCTGCTCGACCACACGCTCGGCGTCGCCAACCACTGGGCCGGCGTTTCGGGGATGACGGCGGAGCTGACGCTCCGCTACCACCGGCCGACCCCGCTGTTCGAGCCGCTGACCGTGACGGGGCGGCAGGTCTCCGTCGACGGGCGCAAGATCCGCACAACGGGAACGATCTCGGCGGGCGGGAAGGTGTGCGTCAGCGCGGAGGGCCTGTTCATCGCCAAGCATCTGCAGCGTCCCCGCTGACCCCGGCACGTCCCGGGCTCGCGCACGCGGGCCCGGGAAAGCTTGCCCGCCGGTGACGGCCCGGCGGCCCACACGGAAAAAACCCCGCCCTCGGGCGGGGTTCTCGCTTTTCCCGGCCGTAACGGCTTTCCCCCGTCTCCCCGCCCGGCCGGACGAGGCCGCACGAGGGAGACGAGGAAGAGGGGTCAGTCGCCGGAGGTTTCGCCGATGGACAGCTCGACGTCGCGGCGGATCACCTTGCCGGTCGCGTTCCTGGGCAGGCTCTTCTCGGTGATCCGCCACCGGGAGGGGACCTTGAAGTAGGCCAGCTCCCGCTTGGCGTACTCTCTCAGTTCCTCCTCGCCGACGGGGTGTTCACCGCCGGTGACGACCACCGCCATGACCTCCTGGCCCAGGTCGGGATGCGGCACGCCGATCACGATGCACTCCCGCACACCGGGGTGCTCCGCCAGGACGTTCTCGATCTCGGCGGGGTAGACGTTCTCTCCTCCGCGCAGGATCAGGTCGGAGCGCCTGCTGGTCAGGCGTACCCGCCCCTGCTCGACCGTGCCGATGTCACCGGTGTGCAGCCACCGGTCCGCGTCGATCGCCCGCGTGGTCGCCTCGGGGTCCTGCCAGTAGCCCAGCATGTTGAAGGGGCTGCGGACGCAGATCTCGCCCTCCTCGCCCTCGGGGAGCGCGTTGCCCTCGAAGTCGCGGATCTCCAGCCGCACGGTCGTGATGGGACGGCCGAGCGTCCCCGGTGACTCGGCCAGGTCCTGCGGCGTCGCCGCGGCTATCGCGGTCGACGACTCGGTCAGCCCGTAGCTGTCGACCAGGGCCTGCTCGGCGATCGGCAGCGCCTTGCGCAGCCGTTCCTTGAACGCGGGGGAGGAGGGCGCGGACGCCAGCGAGAAGGCGCGCAGCGAGGACAGGTCGTACTTCGACAGGTCACCGTGCTCGACCAGCCGGTGCGCCATGGTCGGCACCGCGCCCCAGTTGGTCACCCGCTCCTTCTCGATCAGCCGCAGCACCCTGTCGACGTCGAAGGAGCCCTGGTGCATGATGACCGCGCTGCCGTTCGCCAGGCGAGGCACGGCCAGGTTGTGCAGGCCCGCGATGTGGAACAGCGGCATGGCCAGCAGATAGCGCCTGCTCGCCGGGTCGGTCGGGTCGCCGAACTCGCGGGCCACGGCGTCGTTCATCCGGTGGTACTCGACGACCGACGTCAGGTTCCGGTGCGAGTGCACCGCCCCCTTGGGGCGTCCCGACGTTCCGCTGGTGTAGAGGATGACCGCCGGATCGTCCTCGGCGGCCTCGGAAACGGGCAGGACGGCGCCGGGGTGTCGGCGGGCCAGCCGCGGGACGTCCTCCTCGATGGTCAGCACGGCCGGGAGGTTCTGTCCGATCTGCCTGATCAACGCGGTCCGCTTGGCGTCCGCGACGACGACCTTCGGGGTCGTATGTCCCAGGGCGTACTCGATCTCACGGCGTGACCACCACGCGTTGTAGCCGACGGCGATCGCGTCGAGGGCGATCGCCGCCCAGAAGGTGATGATCCAGGCGGGGGAGTTCGCGGCGTCGATGGCGACCCGGTCGCCTCTGCCGACGCCGTACTCCTCGCGGAGCGCCTTGGCCAGCGAGGCGACCTGGGCCGCGTGGTCGGCGAAGCTCAGCCGCTCCTGCGCGGTCACGATGTAGTCGCCGTCGCCGAACCCGGCCGACGCGGCGAGCACCTCGCCGAGGTTCCGCGGACGGTTCTTGAAGACCTGCATCCGCGAGCCGAGGACCTCCTCCTCGGCCAGTTCGAACTCACCGCCGGGGCCGGTCAGGCGAGTCATGATCTCCGTTGCTGCGATTCTCGGATCTGTGGATGTGGCCATCGGTTCTCTTTCGTCCCACCACGCTCGTCCCGTCGCGCGACGAGGGCGTCGTCACACGACGTGCGTCTGCCTGACCGCCCATTCTGGTCATCGTATGTGGCACTGAGCAGGGCTTCCCACTGACCGGGACCACGGCGTCACGGAGGTCGTCCGCACCGGGGGCACTTGTTCCCGGTGAGCGGGACTTCCTGTTTGGAGTGGGCCGGGTCACACCACTATTGCCGTCAATCGAGCCACGGCGAAACGGGAGAGTGATGGGAAGCCTCGATGGGAAAGTCGCGATCGTCACCGGTGCGGGCCAGGGAGTCGGCCAGGGCATCGCCCTCGCGCTCGCCTCGGAGGGCGCGTCGGTCGCGGTCCTCGGCCGGACCATGGCGAAGCTGGAGGCGACGTGCGATCTGCTCCGTGAGCGCGGGGCCGACGCCGAGCCCTTCCTGTGCGAGGTGAGCGAGACCGAGTCCGTCCCGGCCGTCGTGGCCGAGGTGGTCTCCCGCTTCGGCGGAGTCGACATCCTGGTCAACAACGCCTACGCGGGCACGTACGGCCTGCTGCTGTCGATGAGCGACGCCGACTTCCAGAAGGGCTTCCTGAGTGGCCCCTTCGCCGCCTTCGCCTTCATGAAGGCCTGCCACCCGCATATGAAGCGGCGCGGCGGTGGCAACATCGTCAACCTCGTCAGCTCGGCCATGGTCCGCTGGGATCCGGAGACCTTCGGCGCTTACGCCGCGGCCAAGCAGGCCCTGCGGTCGCTGACCAGGACGGCGGCCGCCGAATGGGGCGCCGACGGCATCCGCGCCAACTCCATCGCCCCGCACGCCCTGTCACCCGGGCTGAAGCGGTGGATGGAGGCCAACCCGGCCGAGGCCGAGGAGTTCTGCAGGAGGATCCCGCTCGGCTACGTGGGCGACTGCGAGCAGGACATCGGGCAGGCCGTGGTCGCGCTCGTCGGCCCCGGCATGCGCTACCTCACCGGCGCGACCCTGCCGCTCGACGGCGGCCAGGCCTTCTTCGGGTGACCCGGCCTGAGCCCGCGTGACGTCAGGCCGAGGTCGGCCCCACCCCCCAAGACCCTGCCGCCACCTGGCGGTCAGTGAAAGGAGAACGACCGGATGACAGGCAACAGGATTGCCCGCTTGGCGGCGGGTACTGTCGTCCTCGCGATGCTCGCCACCGCCTGTGCGAGCGAGCGCGGAGGATCGGTCGACGTGTCGGCCGGTACGAACGGCACGACCGCGCCGGCGTCCGGTGACTCGTCGGCGTCCGGCGGTCAGGAGACGTTCGGCGACCTGAAGTCGCCGTGCGGCAAGGGCGACGCCAAGGGCGCGACCGACCAGGGCGTCACCGACACCCAGATCACCATCGGCTTCGGCGACGACCGTGGCTTCCCCGCGGCGCCCGGCCTGTCCAAGGAGATGGGCGACGCCGTCAACGCCATGATCGGCTGGTGTAACAAGCAGGGTGGCATCAACGGCCGCCAGATCAAGGGCAACCAGTACGACGCGGCCTACATGCAGTCGGCGACCGTCATGCAGAAGGCCTGCAAGCAGGACTTCATGCTCGTCGGCCAGGGCTTCGCCATGGACGAGGCGGCCGAGCAGTTCCGGGTCGGCTGCAAGCTGCCCACGGTCGCGGGCTTCACCGTCGGGCCGAACGCCGCGATGGGCCCGATGAAGTACGAGGCCGTCCCCTACCCGGTCGACTACTACAACAGCTCCGCCCTGCGCCAGGCCGCCAAGCTGTTCCCCGAGTTCGGCAAGAAGGTCGACCTCATCGTCTCGACCTCGCCCGCGGTCAAGACGGGAAGCAGCAAGATCGCCGCCGCGATGAAGAAGATCGGCATCACGCCGACGAACTGCGGCGTGATGCTCAACAACGACGGCGACGCGAGCTACGTCCCGTTCGCCGAGAAGTTCAAGTCGTGCGGCGTCGAGGCGCTGTGGACCTCCAAGACACCGGACCCCGCGGGCTTCAGCCTGCTTGAGGCGCTCGACCGGGTGGGCGCGCACCCGACACTGGTGTTCGAGGCGACCTGGTACAGCACGGCCGTCTCCAAGTGGAACACCCAGGGCGTGGGAGACAAGATCCACATTGGAACGATCTTCCAGCCGTTCGAGAACGCCGACAAGGTGCCCGCGGTCAAGAAGTACCTCGACCTGATCAACGCCTCGCACGGCAAGGTCGCGCTGCTCGGCATGCAGGCCACCTCGGCCTTCCTGCTGTGGGCGCAGTCGGCCCAGGCCTGCGGCTCAGATCTGACCAGGCAGTGCGTGATCAACAAGCTCTCCCAGGTGCACGAGTGGACCGGCGGCGGCCTGCACGCCCCGACCGACCCGGGCGCCAACATGCCCTCGTCCTGCTCGCTCATGCTGAAGCTGACGGGCACGACGTTCGCGCAGTTCGACCCCCAGACCATCGGCGAGTACGACTGCAACAAGGACAACATCCTCAAGACGGACCCGGCCACCTGGGGCACCAAGCTCAACGAGGACCGGATCGCCACCACCTTCCTGACCCCCGACGTGATCAAGCCGAAGGTCTGACCCTCGGCGGGGGCGCCGCCCGCGGGCCTGTCC
>NZ_JBFBCE010000098.1:0-35379 GCF_040689595.1 Streptosporangium sp. NPDC051023
TTCTCACATTCTTTTTCCGGGTTTTTCCCATATATTCCATTACTTTCCCGGTGTTCCCTGTCGCCCCCGCCGCCGCGGGGGGGGGGGGCCCCCCCCCCCGGGCCACGACGGGTGACAGGCGGCACCGGATGACGGCACTGGGGAGGGCGCCAGGGGAGAGCCACAGGAGAGACAGGTGACCGACGGCGCCGGGGAACGGCCGGGAGCTTGGATCGGCTGACACTCAGGTCGGCAGAGCCGTCTGGACGGGCGTCGCCGTGCCCAGCGTGACCAGCAGCCCCCGACCCGGCGGGCCACCGACCGCGCCCCTGGGGAGGCGGATGGTGAACAGGTCGCCGTCCGCGGGACTCTGGACCGACAGCAACAGGCCGGTGCGCGCCTTGCGGGCCTCGGCGACGAAGCCCCGGTAGGCGGTGGTCAGGTCGCCCGTCGTCCCGCCGACGATGAGCCCGTGCTCGCTGTCGCGTCCCGTGCGCAGCACCTGTTCCAGGGCCATGCCCAGGGGGGAGTCCGCGGAGACCAGCTCGGCGTCGTCGACGATCACCACGTAGCGCTCGTGTCCCGCGACGGCCTCCTCCAGGTTGCCGTTCGCGTCGAGTACGGCCAGCACCCCCGGCGCGTCGACCAGCGTGCTGAGCGGGCTGCGACGCGGGGTGACCAGGGCGACCGGCGTGCCGTGGGCCAGCAGGGAGCGGGCGGCGGTCATCAGCGCCGAGGAGCGCCCCGAGCGGGACGGGCCCGCGACGACCGCGCCGGGACCGTGGGCGAGCAGGTCGACGCCGAGCGGGGCGAGGGAGTCGCCTCCCACGCCGAACAGCGCCCACAGCGGCGAAGGCGGTTCGAAGGAGGGCGCCAGCTCGAGAGCCTGGGCCGTGGTGATCCGCATCGGCAGCGCGTCGACTCGCAGCGGCGGCTCGCCCTCCCACAGCCACCCGCCGGACTCGGCGCGCCCGCCCAGCCCGGCCGCCCCACCGTCCGTGCCCATCGAGAGGCCGCCCGTGAGCCCGCCCGTGCCTGTCGCGAGCCCGCCCGCGCCTCCCACGAGGCCGTTCGCGAAGCGAGCGGGCACGGTTCTGGCGAGCGTCTGGAGCGTCGCGACCTGGGCGGGTCCCGCGGGATCGTCGCAGAGCAGCGCGATCTGGCTCTCCGTGATCCCGTGCTCGCCGGTGGACAGCGCCCGCCCCGCAGCCAGCGTGGTCGGCAGGTCCTTGATGGGCAGCCCGGCCAGGCCGTAGTCGGCGGGGTCGGCCAGGCGCAGGATCAGCCGGTCCTCGAAGACCGTGGAGATCTGCCCGATCAGCACGGATCTGTCGCCGGTCACCACGGCGCGCAGCCCGACCGCGGGTCCCTCCCTGAGCAGCTGCATCATCGACTCAATCAGCCGCCCGTAGTCGTAGCCCTCGAACGCGGCGACGAACCCCTCCCACCGGTCGAGCATCAGCACCAGCCACGGCAGCCTCGGCCCCGCCGACGCGGCGCGCAGCTCGGCCAGCGAGGCGTATCCGGCCTCGGCCAGCAGTTGCTGCCGGCGCCCGATCTCGGCGCGCAGCCTGGTCAGCAGCCGTTCGACCCGGTCGAGCTGGTCGCGGGTCACCACGGCGCCGCAATGCGGCATGGCCATCAGCGGCAGCAGCGCCCCCGAGCCGCAGTCGATCGCGTGCACGTGCACGTCCGCGGGGGACGCCCCGGCGGCGATCGCCCCGGCGAGCGTGCGCAGCGCGGTCGACCGTCCGCTGCGGGAGGCGCCCGCCAGGAGCAGGTGCCCCCCTCCGGCCAGGTCCAGCGCCAGCGGCCTGCGGTCCTGCGCCCACGGCAGGTCGGTCACCCCGAACGCCAGCGGCGGCACCTCCTGAACTCCCGCCCGGTACGGCGGCGCGTCACCCACGGTGGCCGAGAGACCGGGCGCGATCAGCAGGTCGTCGAGCGGCGGAAGCCAGGGGCTCGGCTGCCTCGGGATCCCGGCGACGCGGGCGGCCTCGACCAGGGCGTCCACGAGCACGGACAGGTCGGTGACGGAGGCGTTTTCCATGACCGTCTCGGACGGGGACAGCGGCTGTCCCAGGGCGCGCCAGTCCACCTCGGTCACCCGGGCCCTGACGTCGGCGCTCTGGGCGCCCGGACTGCGCCCGCCGATCCGGGCCGTCTGCACCGCCGTCGCCGCACCCGCGCCCGACTTCACGTAGCACCGGCCAGGAGTGGCCTTGGAGATGTGCGCGGCCTCCGGCCTGCCGATGACGTCGGCCGACTCCGACGCCTCCGTCACCCGCAGCGCGATGCGCAGTGAGGTGTTCGCCTGGATGTCGGCGGTCACCACGCCGCCGGGCCGCTGGGTGGCCAGGATCAGGTGGATGCCGAGCGAGCGGCCCCGCCTGGCGATGTCCACGAGGCCGGTCATGAAGTCGGGCAGCTCGCTGACCATGGCCGCGAACTCGTCGATGACCAGCACGAGGCGGGGCAGCGCCGCGAGCGGTTCGGCCCGCAGGGGCAGCTGCCTGACCGAGGAACCCGCTCCCGCGACGAGCAGGTCCCGTGAGGCGCGGGCCCGTTGCGCGTCGCGCAGGTCGTGGTAGTCCTCGATGTCCTTCGCCCCCGCGGCCAGCAGCAGCCGCTCGCGGCGGCGGATCTCGGCGGCCAGTGAGGCCAGTGCCCGCTGGGTGAGGTGGCCGTCGAGGTCGCTGACCATGCCGACCGTGTGCGGGAGCCGTACGCATTCCTTGAAGGCGGCCCCGCCCTTGTAGTCGATCAGCACGAAGGTCATCTCGTCGGGCCGGTTGGCCACCGCGAGCGAGCAGATCAGGGTCTGCAGCAGCTCCGACTTGCCCGCGCCGGTCGTTCCCGCGATGAGCGCGTGCGGCCCGTCGGTGCGCAGGTCGACGGAGAAGATCCCGTCGGGACCGGCTCCGATCACCGCCTCGGTGGTACGGCCCCAGCGCTCGGCGAGGGCGGCGCCGGAGACCGCGGGCAGATCGAGCAGATCGAGCAGCCGCGCGGAACCGGGCAGGGCGAGGCTCGAGTCGTCGCGGCTGACGTCGCGCACGGGGGCGAGGGAACGGGCGAGCCGGTCGCACCATGACGCGGAGACCTGGTCGGCCAGGATCTCGCCGAGTCCTTCGAGGCCGCCGCCGCGCAGCCGTACGGTGCCGTCCTCCGCCACGTCCGCGACGGTCGCGCACTCCTCGGGCAGCAGCCGCTGGTCGTCGTCGAGGGCCAGGGTGTAGACGCCCGCCCTGGGGCCCTGGCGCAGGACCTGCGGCATGCCGGGCAGCGCGCGCAGGACCTGGGCGCCGTCCAGGACGACCAGCACGTCGTAGGGGCGCTCGTCGTAGACCGGGGCGGCGTCCGGCTGCCCGGGGGCCCCACCGCCCAGATCACCCCACCCGGACGGGATGCGGCCGAGCTTGGCCGACGATCCCTCCTCCTCGCCCTGGCGTTCGTCGATCAGCGTGGTCAGCTCGCTCACCCTGCGGGCGGCGGCCTCCGGGTCGGCGCCGACCAGCGCCACGCAGTCCTCGCCGCCGTGCGGGGCGCAGTGCGGCAGCCAGCGGACCCAGTTCCAGCGTTCGTCTCCGTCGCGGTGCGCGGACAGCACCACGATCGCCAGGTCGCGGGGGCTGTGCAGGGCCGCGGCCTGACCGACGAGCCATCGGGCCAGGCCCGCCGTCGCGTGCCTGGGCCCGGTCAGGCCCGCGACGCCAAGGCGGCGCATGGCGAACGCGACCGGCACCGCGTGACAGTTCGGCAGGTCGGGGAGCGGGGTGTCCGCGGAGGCTGAACGTTCCGGCGCGAACTCCAGATCGGCGGGGAGGTCGGCGAGGCCGACCCGCAGCCTGAGCGCGTCCGGGTCGTGGTCGCGGCGCTCCCACAGCCGCCGCCGCGGGCCGGTCGCGGTGAGCAGCACCTCGGCGGGGTCGGGCGCGGCGTCGCGGCGTTCGGCCTCGTCGGCTGCGCGGGCGCGTTCGACGTCGGCCTCGAAGACCTTCAGCCGCTCCTTGTACTGCTTCATCTGCTGGCGGTACTGCTTGCGGCCGTGCCGCCTGTCGCTCCACCACTGGCCGATCATGATCAGCGGCGTCATCAGCGCCATCAGCAGGAAGTACCAGATGTGGAAAGCCCAGGCCATGACCACGCCGAGTGCGGCGGGCAGGAAGGCCGTCAGCAGCTGTAGCCGCATGGTCTCGGCGCGTTTCGGCTCGGCGGGCACCTCGAACCGCCGCATGCCCTGGGGCCTGCGCAGCCTGGGCGGCCGGTTGTAGGCGAGACCGCCGTCCGGCTGGGCGTCCAGGTGCGCGTCGGGAGGCTCGACGGCCTTGAGGGTCAGCACGCTCGCGCCGCAGGTGAGCACGGCGTGCTCGGGCCAGGGCACCGCGCCCTTCAGGCCCTCCGCGTCCTTCGGGCCCTCCAGCGGCTCGCGGTCCAGCCTCGGCGCCGCTCCCGCTCCCGCCTCGACGGTGATGGCCTCCGGGGTGAGCCGCACCACGGCGGCCTGGCCGGGCAGCAGGGGGTCGGCGATGGCGACCGCGCACGCGGGGTCGGAGCCGATGGTGTGGACTCCCAGGCTGAGGCGGTGCACGGACCCGGCGGCCGGTCCGCCGACGACCCGGATCTCCACGATGCCGCCCGGTTCCTCGGCGAGCGTCGCGGCGGCCAGGTCCCGGTCGAGGGTGACGAGGTCGCCGTCGCGGAGCAGGCCCAGGGCGGGCGCGGACGGGTCGAGGGGGCGGCCGTCGAGCCAGAGGACCGGGGGGTCCGCGCCCGCGTCGCGGTCCAGGCCGTACGGTGCCTTGCTGCGCGTCAGCCGTACCACGTTGCTCGGCCGCTCGCCGGCCTGACCGGCGAGCGACTCGGCGAGCCGCGCCACCGTGGTCGTCTCGTCGCCCTCGACCACGACATCGCGGTCGGCGTGCTCACTGAGCACGGTGAGCATGATCCGCATCGACGCTCTCCTCGGGTCGGAGCCCCGGTCCACGGTACAGAGTGGCGGCCACCTCGCATGAGCGGTTTGTGGCAATGCCATGGGGCGTGGGCCGGTATGTGGAAAACGTGGCAGCCTGTGGAAAACTGTCGGATGAAGGTGGGCGGTTATGCCGTTTTAAATGGGCATTCGCCGATCCCGGCCGCCTGGGGAATGTCGTGCAGGGTTGTGGAAAACCCGGCTGGAGGCCACGGGGGCACGGCGGATGTCGGCTCCGGCGTCGAGCGGATCCGTCGTCTCACCGGCGTGCCGCGCCCGAAGCTGTTCATCATGCCGTAAGGATGGCACATTTTGAACGGGTTCAGGGGAAGGGGAGTGTACGGCCTTCTGGCCGTATGGTGAAGGCCTCAAACCTTTCCCGGCGAATGAGGCTCCTAAACGCTGGGACAGATGATACACGAGTTAATCTGAGTCCTTATCGCCCCGATAAGTCATCTGTCATCTGGCCAAACCGCCAGGTTCCCTCAGATCGGCGTTGACAGACCCGTTCCTATCAAACGAGCATGGGACCCGAGTTTTGTCCGCCAGTTCATCGGCCCGGTGCGCACAATGGCGTAAATTCAGGCAGTAGTCCTATTTGTGAAGACTCTGGGAGTCCCCCTACCCATGAGGACCAGTGAGAAGCCGGTCGGCCGTGCCCCGGTGAACGCCGAGCGGCCGGGCGCGCAGCCAGGCCTTTCCGGGCCTGCGTCGCGCAAGCTCCCCGTGCCCCCGCGCGAGCGCAAACCCGCGCTCGCGGCCCTCGCCCTGCTGCTCATCCTGGGTGGGGCGCTCGCCACGACCCTGCTGGTCCTGCGCAGCGGCGACCGGGTCGCCGCGATCCAGATCACCCGGCAGATCGGCGCGGGCCAGCAGATGCTTGTGACCTCCATGAGGGAGGTCCAGGTCGCCGGCACCGACATCGACTACGTGGCATGGGCCGACAGAGAACGCGTCGCGCAGAACTTCGCCCGCGTCACCCTCCTGGAGGGCACCCTGCTGACCAGGGGGATGGTCGTCTCCACCAGCGAGGAGCTCGGCCCGGGCAAGGCCATCGTCGGCCTGTCGCTCAAACCGGGCCAACTGCCCATCACCCTCGACGTGGGTGACCGAGTCCAGGTGATCTACGTGCCCGGCCGGGGCGGGGACGCGGGGACGCAGAGCCGGATCCTCGCGCAGAGCGCGCTCGTCCACCGGATGCGCACCTCCAACACGGGTGCTCCGACCGGCCAGCTGGCGGTCATCGTGGACGTCAAGGACGCACCCGCGATCACCACCTACGCCTCCAGCGGCGAGATCGCCGTGGCCGAGCTGCCCGGGGCGCGGTGACGTGGCGCTCATCGTGCTGGCCGCCGACAAGGGCGCGCCCGGCGTCACCACGGCGGCGACCGCGCTGGGCGCGGTCTGGCCGCGTGCTGTGCTGCTCGCCGAGTGCGACCCCGCGGGAGGGGACCTCGCCTACCGCCTCCCCGCCGTGGACGGAGGCGTGCTCAACCCCAACAGGGGTCTGCTCACCCTGGGCGCGACGGCCCGCCGCGGCCTGCAGCCCGAGCAGGTCTACGAGCACACCCAGAGGATCGTCGGCGGCCTCGACGTGCTGGCCGGGCTGACCCACGGTGAGCAGGCCGCCGGGCTCACCTGGCTCTGGGGTCCGCTGGGGCGTGCGCTGGCCGCGCTGCCCGACGCCGACGTGCTGGCCGACTGCGGCCGTCTCGGCGGCCACCCCGAGATGGGGGAGCTGATGGCGGAGGCCGCCCTCGTGGTGTTGTTCACCAGGGCGAGCCTGGACCACGTCGCCCATCTGAGGGAGCGCCTTCAGGTGCTGCCCGGCTCGGTGCAGGTCGCGATCGTGGTGATCGCCGACCCGCGCCAGTACCGCACGACGATCGACGAGGTCCGCCGAATCGTCATGGCCACCGGCAGGGAGCTCGCCTTCGTGACCGGGATCGCGCACGACCCGAAGGGCGCAGAACTGCTGCGCGGTCAGTGGGGCGGGCGCCTCGACCGCTCGCTGCTGATCCGCACCGCCCGTGAGCTGGCCGGCCGTCTCTCCGCGCAGGTCCGAGCTCCGGAGCCCGCCACATGACCGTCGACCACACCCTGGTGAAGCGCTTCCGGCAGGAGGTCGGCGACAGGCTGGCCCACCAGCGCCGCCTCGACCAGGCCAGCGGCCTGGTGCCGATGAGCGGCGAGGACGAGCGGCAGTTCGCCCGCGCGCTGATCGCGCAGGTGCTCGAGGAGTTCGCGCGGGGCGAGATCGGCGTCGGCCGTACCCCGCCGAGCGCCGAGGAGGAGGAGGCGCTCGCCGCGGGAATCCACGCCGCGCTGTTCGGCGTTGGCCGCCTGCAGCCCCTGCTGGACGACCCCGAGGTCGAGAACATCGACATCAACGGCTGCGACCGGGTCTTCGTCGGCTACGCCGACGGCCAGGAGCTCATGCGGGAGCCGGTCGCGGAGTCCGACGAGGAACTGGTCGAGCTGATCCAGATCCTCGCCGCCTACAGTGGCCTGTCCAGCAGGCCCTTCGACACCGCCAACCCGCAGCTCGACCTGCGCCTGCCCGACGGCTCCCGGCTGTCGGCGGTGATGGACGTGACGGTCCGCCCCTCCGTCTCCATCCGCCGCTCCCGCCTCGGCAAGGTCTTCCTCAGCGACCTCGTGGGAAACGGCACTCTCACCCCCGAGCTCGGCCGTTTCCTGTCAGCCGCCGTCGCGGCCCGCAAGAACATCATGATCTCCGGTTCGACCAACGCGGGAAAGACGACCCTGTTGCGTGCGCTGGCCAACGAGATCCCGCCCGCCGAGCGGCTGATCACCGTCGAGCGCGCGCTTGAGCTAGGTCTCGACCAGTTCTCCGAGCTCCACCCGAACGTGGTCGCCTTCGAGCAGAGGCTGCCCAACTCGGAGGGCCAGGGCGAGATCTCCATGGCGGAGCTCGTCCGCCGTTCGCTGCGCATGAACCCATCCCGGGTGATCGTCGGAGAGGTCCTCGGCGACGAGATCGTCACCATGCTCAACGCGATGACCCAGGGTAACGACGGCTCGCTGTCGACCATCCACGCCAACTCCTCGATGGAGGTCTTCAACCGCATCGCCACCTACGCGCTCCAGGCCGCGGAGCGCCTGCCGATCGAGGCAACTCACATGCTCATCGCGGGCGCGATCGACTTCGTGGTCTTCATCGAGAAGCGCAACGACTACGCCAAGGGTGGCAGGCTGCGCCGGTTCGTTTCGAGCGTGCGCGAGGTGGCCGGCGTCGACGGCAGGGTGCTCTCCTCGGAGGTGTTCGCCCTCGCGCCGGACGGCAGGGTGCTGCCGAACGCCCCCCTGTCCTGCATGGAAGAGCTGGCCTACCACGGCTACGACCCCGGGGGCTGGGCATGATCGGGCTTCCCGCCGAGCTGTTCGACCCCCTGGTCATGCTCGCGGGCGCGGCACTCGGCGCCGGGCTGTTCCTGCTCGGCCTGTCCCTGTACGGCGTGCGCCCCCGCCCCGCGGCCCCCGGCAGGAGAGCAGGAAGGCGCGAGCTCATCCGGGCCCTGTCGACCCGTTCCGCGATCGGCGTGATCGTGGGCCTTGTCGTGCTCGTGGTGACCGGGTGGCCGGTGATGGCCGCCGGAGCCGTACTGCTCGCGCTGGGCTGGCGGGGCCTGTCGGGCGGTGCGGCCGAGGAGCGCACGGCGATGCGGCGCCTGGAAGGACTGGCCGCCTGGACCGAGTCGCTCCGCGACACCATCGCGGGAGCGGCGGGTCTCGAACAGGCCATCCCGTCCTCGATCAGGGCCGCGGCGCCCATGCTCCGCCCGCACCTGGTCTCGCTGGTCGACCGTCTGCACACCCGGATGCCGCTGCCCGACGCGCTCAGGATCTTCGCCGACGAGCTCGACGACCCCTCGGCCGACCTGGTCGTGGCCGCGCTCATCCTCAACTCGAAGCTGCGCGGCCCCGGTCTGCGCGACGTGCTCGGCGCACTCGCCGTCTCGGCCCGCGAGGAGCTCGACATGCGCCGCCGCGTCGAGGCCGAACGCCGCTCGACCCGGAGAAGCGTGCAGATCGTCGTCGGTACGGCCATTGCCTTCGCCGTCGCGCTCGTCGTGTTCAACCCCTCCTACGTCGCCGAGTACGACAACGCTCTCGGCCAGGCCGTGCTCGTCGTCGTCGCCGGGTTCTTCGGCGCGGGTTTCGCCTGGATGCGCCGCCTGGCCCGCTTCGACAAGCCCGCCAGGCTGCTCGGGCTGCCCTCGGGAGGCGAGGTGCGCGATGCCGACTGAGACGCTGCTCGCCGGAGGCGTGCTGGGGCTCGGCCTGTTCCTGCTGATGAGGGCGCTGTTCCCGGCCCGTCCCGGGCTGGTGACGCGACTGCTCGCCCTCGACGCGGCGAAGGAGGGCACGCAGGCTCCGCGCGCCAGGCTCATCCTGCCCGACGAGGACGTCAGCGCCTTCCGGCGGGGTCTGGGCCAGCGCCTGGCCCGCCTGTACGCCGCCAGAGGCTGGGAGGCCCGTTCCGCCAGGTCCGACCTGGCCCTGCTCGGCAGGTCGTTCGAGGCCTTCCTCGCGACCAAGGTGCTGCTGGCCGTCTCCGGGCTGCTGGCCTTCCCGCTGCTGCTCGGCTGGCTGGTGCTGATGGAGTGGGACACCTCGCTCACCATCCCGCTGTGGGCCGCCCTCGCTGTTTCCGGAGCGTTCTTCGTCCTGCCCGACATGCAGGTCAAACGGGACGCGGCGCGGATGCGCCGCGACTTCCGGCATGTCGTCGGCGCCTTCCTCGACCTGGTCGCGATGAACCTGGCGGGCGGGCGCGGGGTGCCCGAGGCGCTGATGATGGCCGTCTCGGTCGGCAGTCCCGGCGCCGACGAGGAGGAGGCCAACTGGGCGATGGCCCGCATCCGTGAGGCGCTCGGCAACGCCAGGATCGTCGGCATCACCCCCTGGCAGGCTCTCGGACAGCTCGGTGACGAGATCAACGTCGACGAGCTGCGCGACCTGTCCGCCGCCCTCGGGCTGGTCGCGGATGACGGAGCCAAGGTCCGCACATCCCTGACCGCCCGTGCCGCGACCCTGCGGCGGCGGGAGCTCGCCGAGATCGAAGGACAGGCGGGTGAGCGCTCCCAGTCAATGCTCGTCGCCCAGCTTTTGCTCTGTGCCGGCTTCGTGATCTTCCTGAGTTTTCCGGCCGCTATGAAGATGTTGGGGTCCTGACCATGCTGAGCCATCCGTGGATCGTCTACGCGACAACCTTCCTGAGTGTGCGGATCGACAGGGCACGAAACGCTCCGAGCAGGGGCGCCTCCGCCGTCGAGTGGGTCATCATCACCGCGATCATCGCCGGGGTCGCCCTCGGCCTCGCCACGCTCATCAAGAGCCTGGTCGAGGGCAGGCAGGGGGAGATCTCCGACCAGTTCGGCGGTGGCGGCGGTGGTGGCGGTGGCGGTGGAGGAGGCGGCACTGACGGCGGAGGTGGCCCGGGTGGCGGCAACGGCTGAGGCCTTCCCGGCGCGGGTCAGGGAACGGATCCGGGGCCGGACCCGAGCGCGGGGCCCGGAACGGACCCGGGGTCGCCCTCGGGCGCGGATCCGGCGCCGTGACCGCGAGCGGGGAGCCGCCGTCATCGAGCTGGCGATGATCATGCCGGTTGTGCTGGCGGTCGTCCTGCTCGTCGTGCAGTTCGCCCTGTGGTTCCACGGCCGCCAGGTGGCCGACGCCGCGGCCAGGGAGGGGTCGCGGCTCGCCCGGGTCAACAGCGACTCCTGGCAGCAGGACGCCACGTCCAAGGCCGAGGAGGTGCTCAAGGCCATCGGCCCCAAGCTTCTCGATGGCGCGACCGTGACGACCTGGGAGGAGGGCGACCAGCGGGGCGTGGAGATCACCGCGACCGCGGTCCAGGTCGTTCCGCTGCTGCCGTCGACGACCTTCACCATCACCTCGCGGTTCGGTGGTCCCGTCGAGTGCTTCCGCCCCGATGACGGGAGCGAGGGGTGCCAGTGACCTTCCGGGCCGCCTCCCCGCACGGGCGGGCCTCCTCAGGTGAGGGGCTCTCCCCGTGCGAGCGTGCGCGCGGTCTCCGCGGGGGGCGGCCAAGGTTCGGTGGTGACCGGGGATCCCTGTCGGCGGAGACGGTGCTGCTCGCCCCGGTGTTCCTGCTCTTCCTGCTCTTCCTGGTCGGGGCGGGCAGGGTGGTCGAGGCCCAGGGCGAGGTCAACGGCGCCGCCAGGGACGCCGCGAGGGCGGCCTCCGTCGAGCGCACCCGCTCGGACGCGGAGACCGCGGCGACGGAGGCGGCTGAGGCCTCGCTGTCCGGTCAGTGCGATCCCGAGGTCAGCCTGGGCGATGGCACGAAGTGGGAGGCGGGCGGCGAGGTCAGGGTGGTGGTGACCTGTTCGCTGAACCTGGACTTCCTCGGGTTCGGCGCCGCGAAGGAGATGAGGGGCGACGCGGTGGTCCCGCTTGAGCGGTTCAGGAGAGTGGAGAAATGAGCCTCTCCCGCGCCTCAGCGGCTTTCCGAACCTCTGAAACCTCTCCAGCCCCTGGGACCTCCCCAGCTCCTGAGATCTTCCCGGCCTCCCGGGCCCATCGTGGTCGTGCGGGTGCCGGGGACCGGGGGTCGATGTCGGTCTTCACGGTGATCTTCTCGGTGGTGGTCTTCATGCTGGCCGGGCTCCTCGTCGACGGCGGGGCCGCCATCAACGCCAGGCTGCGGGCTGCGGACATCGCCGAGCAGGCAGCGAGGGCCGCCGCCGACCAGATCGACGTCGAGCACCTGCGCGAAACCGGCCAGGCCCAGCTGCTGGACGAGGGCACGGTGTGCGGGAAGGCGAGGGAGATCGTCTCCGCCCACGCGACCTCGGACGTCCAGCTCGGCGAGTGCACGGTCGGCGGGGGCCAGGCCGAGGTCACGGTGCGGGTCTCCGTCGCCTGGAAGGCGTTCTTCCTCGCCGCGCTCGGCTTCCCCGGCTCCGAGATGGAGGCCGAGGCGACCGCGGGCCCGGACATGGGCGAGGACGCCTGATGGCAGGTCCGGCGGAGAAACGGCCTGCGGGGGCGGGCAGACGCGGAGAAGGCGCCCCAGACCAATTGCGGTGAACCACTGGCCGAGCGGACCAAGGATGACGAACCTAGACGGGAAGGGAGACGCATGCCCACGCGACAGCCCATGCGCATAAAGCCGAGACGTACGGCGGGCGACCTGATCGCCGGCCTCGGCGCGCTGGTCGTGCTGGTCGCGCTGGTCGGCGGTGTCCCCTACGCGCTGCTCAGGCTGGCCGGGCCGCCGCTCTCACCCGAGCTGCTCCACCTGAATCTGCTGACCAGCCAGGTCGGGACGAGCCTGATCATCGCGATTCTCGTGCTGCTGGTCTGGCTCGCGTGGCTGCAGCTGACCGTCTGCGTGATCGTCGAGATCTACGCCGGGCTGCGCCGGGTCGGCATGCCCGCCAGGGTCCCGTTCTCCGGCGGCACCCAGGTGCTGGCCAACCGGCTGGTCTCGGCCGTCCTGCTGCTGTTCACCGTCTCCGCGGTTGTCGTGCCGATCGCGAGGTCGGCGGGTCCGCCGGTCGCCCGTCCTGTGGTCGCGGCCGCCGCCTCGGTCTCGGCTCCCGACACCCAGGAGCGGGCGCCGCTGGTTCCGGTGGAGAAGGCCAAGAAGGTGTATGTGGTGCAGCCGCCGCATGGGCGGCACCACGAGAGCCTGTGGGAGATCGCGGAGAAGTGCCTCGGTGACGGGCGGCGCTATCCGGAGATCTACCGCCTCAACCAGCACAAGGAACAGCCGGACGGCAGCCGCCTTCACATGGCCGACCTGATCAGGCCGGGCTGGGTCCTCGACATGCCGGACGACGCGAGGAACGTGCACATCGTCCCGGCCTCCCAGCCTCGGGACGAGACCCTGGAAGACCACCCGGACAAGCCCGCCGAGCTCGACGGCCACACCCAGTTCATCCAGGGGGGCGCGGACCTGCCTTCCGAGTCCCGCCCCGAGGTCTCCCTTCCCTCCGACACCTCGGTCCTGCCCGACGGGTCGCAGAAGAAGGCGGACGGTCGCGAGGGTTCCGCTCATCCTCGGAGGGAGGCCGCGGACGGTGGCAAGCGTGATCCGTACGCGGTGACGGGCCGCACGTCCGAGCACGGCGGGCCGGGACAGAGTTCGGGGAAGGGAGCGGAGCAGGGCGCGGCGCGGGAGCACGAGCAGGGGCCGGGGCTCGAACTGCTCGACTATCTGGCGGGCGCCTCGCTGGCGGCGGCCGGGCTGCTGGCCGCGCTCGGCCGCAGGCGCAGGCAGCAGCTCTGGCACCGGGCGTTCGGCCGCAGGATCGTCAGGCCGAGGGACGACGCGGCCCAGGCCGAGCTGGCGCTCAGGCTCGGCGCCGACGCCCCGGGCAGCCGGATGCTGGACATCGGGCTGCGGCTGCTCGGCCAGTCCCTGGCGGCCCAGAAGCGCGTGCCGCCCACGATCTACGCCGCGCACCTGTCCGCGCAGAGCCTCGACCTGTGGATTCACCCACCCGCCTCGGAAGCCCCCGCGCCCTGGGCCGCCCACGACGGAGGCCAGGTCTGGCGGCTGCCCGCCCACGAGGGCAGGATGCTCGACGAGCGGGCGCTGGCCGAGGCGCCCGCGCCGTACCCGGGGCTGGTCTCGCTCGGGTCGAACGGCGAGGGGCGCGTGCTCATCGACCTGGAGGCGGCACACGGCCTGATCAGCCTCAAGGGCGCCCAGACCACCCCGGCGCTCGCCGCCCTGGCCGTCGAGCTCGCGACCAACCGCTGGTCGGACCGGATGAGCGTCACGCTCGTCGGGTTCGGCGAGGAACTGACCCTGATCGCCCCCGATCGGATCAGATACGTGGCCACCCTCGCCGAGGTCCTGCCCGAGCTTGAAGCCAAGGCGGAAGAACGCGGTCAGGGCGGGGAGGTGCTGACGGGGCGGATCCACGGGCGTGCCGCTGACCCGATCTGGCCGCCGCACTACGTGCTGTCCGCGCTCGCCCCGAGCGAGGAGGAGGGACGCCGTCTCGCGGTGCTCGCCAGGAAGGGCACCAGGACCGCGGCCGGGTACGTCGTCGCCGGTGAGGTCCCGCACGCCACCTGGAACTGGGAGATCACCGAGGACGGCAAGGCCAGTGTCGACGCGCTGGGCTTCGAGGTGGACGCGCAGCTCCTGCCCCGCCGCCACTACCGCGCCCTGATCGACCTGTTCCACGCGGCCGATCGGCTCGACGGCGAGCCGATCGCCGACCGTCCGGAGCCGGTCCCGCGGACGCCCTCGCTGGAGGTACGGATCCTCGGCCCCGCCGAGATCACCGGGCCGTCGCCGATGGAGGAGGGGCGGGCCGTGCTCGCCGTCGAGCTCGTCGTCTACCTGGCGACCCACCCCGGTGGCGTTCACCCGGTCGTGCTCGGTGGCATCCTCTGGCCGCGCGGCGTGCAGACGGCCGTCAGGGACGCGACCATCGCCAGGGTCGTCACCTGGCTGGGCGCCGACAGCGCGGGACGCCCCAACCTCTACGCCGACGAGTCGGGCAGGCTCCGTCTCGGCCCCGAGGTGAGGACGGACTGGATGGTCTTCCGCGACCTGGTCCGCCGGTCCCACACGGACTCGACCGTGGGCGCCGTGCTCCTCGAGCGGGCCCTGAACCTGGTGCGCGGACCGTTGCTCAACGGCCGCCAGCGCGGCCGTTACGCCTGGCTGGCCGACGACGACCTGGAGTACGACGTGACGGCGGCCGTCGCGGACGCCGCCCACCGGCTCTGCGACATACGGCTGGCGGAGGAGGACGCGGGACGGGCCGTCGCCGCGGTGCGGGCGGGGCTGCTGCTGGCCGCCGACGACGAGGGGCTCTGGCGGGACCTGCTGCGGGCCACGCATCTCACCGGCGACCAGGCCCGCCTGCGGACCGTGGTCGAGGCCCTGCACAGACGGGCCGCATCCCAGCCGGAGGGCGGCGGAATGGCCCCGGAGACCGAGGCCCTGATCGACGAGCTCCTGCCCTCGTGGCGGATGCGCTCGGCGCCGTCCGCATGAACGCGCGGGAAGGCGGTTTCCGCGCCGGTGTCGTCAGAGGGCGGGGAGGCCGCGGTGCCGGGGTGATGCGAGGGCGCGTGGTGCTGGCGGTGCTGGCGGTGGTGGTGCTTCTCGCCGGGCTCGTGGGGTGTTCGTCGCGGCCGGCCCGGCCTTTCGTCCCCGGGGATCTTTCCGAGGCCCCCGGGGCGGCCGACCCTTCGCGGCCGGTCGCGGCGGTGCCGACGGCCAGGACGGAGACCGTCGAGGCCGCGCCCGGCGTGCGGCTGGTGGTCGAGTGGCCGGGCACGCCAACCCCGGACGTCACCGGGATGATCGACGCCTTCCGCGACCATCTGGCCGGGTCGTTCAAGGCCGTCGTCACCGGAGGCCGGGACGTCGCCTATCTCGACGTCGTCGAGGGCGACGCGGTACGGGACGTGAACGCGTGGGTGCAGGAGTTCCTTGACGAGCGGCGCTCCGTACGGGGCACCGCACGCCTCTACGCGCTCGACGTCGGCTCGATCAGTGGCAGGGGGGCGCAGCTCGACGCGTGCGTCGACGAGTCGGGGATGCGTCTGCTCGACTCGTCGACCGGCAAACCGGTTCCCCACCAGCCCGCGTGGACCCGCGAGCCCTTCCTGCAGTCCGCAGGGATGCGGCTCGGCGACGACGGCGTCTGGCGGGTCGCGCTGCTCCGGCACACCGACCTTCCCAACGAACGCGCGAAGGGATGTCTTCGATGATCGGGAAAGTGATCGTTGCGGGACTGCTCGTGCTCGCCTCCGCCAACCCGGGAGGCGGCAGCGGCGAGGGCGCTCCCGACGCCAAGGGCTTCCAGCAGGGCAAGAACGGGGGGACGGTCGGGGTGATCCTGAAGGACTCCCAGATCATCGTGACCGGAACCGGCCTCAGCGGCAAGAGCGACGGCTACCGGGTCAAGCGCCCCTGCTGGTACGAACCCGGAAAGAACGCCGCCGACATGCTGAAGGAACAGCAGAAGTCCAAGCCCGAGTGGATTCCCGAGACGGAGTGGCGCAGGCATCTGGACTCCCTCAAGCAGTTCGAGGAGAAGGTCGGCCAGGAGGGGCGCTGGTGGACGCGCGGCTACAACGCGGCGGACCCCAACGCGCTGTCCTGCCTGGCGGGGCTCGAGCCCTACGTGTTCGTGCCGCCGAACACGACCCCGCCCTCCGGGATCACCGTCGCCGAGCTGGCCGACATCGCCAGGGCCGCGCTGACCGTCCCCGAGCCGAAGATCAAGCTAAATCCGGACGTCAAGAGCTACGTCAACCTGCCGACCTGGGTCTGGCTGGACGACCCGGGGCAGACCACCAGGTCGGTGACCGCGACGCTCCCCGGGGTCATGAGCGCGACCGTGACGGCCACGCTCGGGGACCTGGACATCGACTCGGGCACCACCTCCGACCGGGCCGACGTCAGGAAGAAGTGCGGTCCCGGGGGCAAGCCGTACGCCAAAGGGGCGGCGTTCACCTGCGGTGTGAGCTACCTGCGCGCCTCGGTCGACCAGCCGCGCGACGTCTACACGATGACCGTCACCTCGGTCTGGAACGTGGCGGTGAACGTGGCGGGCGTCGCCTACGACCCCGTACGGGCGAGCGCGACCCGTGACGTCGCCGTCGGCGAGGTGCAGAGCATCGTCAAGGGAGACAACTGAGCCGCCCCTCGGGACCGGGAGGAGTGGTGGGTTCGTCAGAGGGAGGCGACGACGCGGGCGAGGGGGACGAGTTCCGGCACGTCCAGGGCCTCGTCCAGCGTCTCCTTGAGCACGGTGTCGTGCGTCGGCCTGGCCCGGGCGAGCAGGTCGCGTCCCGAGGGGGTCACCTCGGTGTAGATGCCGCGCCGGTCGTCCTCGCACAGGTAACGGGAGAGCAGTCCCCGCCCTTCGAGCCGTGAGACGAGCCTGGTCGTCGCGCTCTGGCTGAGCACGACGGCCCGGGAGAGCTGCTGCATGCGCATGTACCAGCCGTCCTGGCGCGACAGGACGTCCAGCACGGTGAACTCGCTCACGCTCAGGTCATGATCCGCCTGCAGGGCGTGTTCGAGGCGGTCCTCGATGCGCGCGTGCAGGGCGGCCAGGGTGCGCCAGCCGTGGGCGCGGGCCTCCACGGCGTCATCGGGCAGTGGCACGGATCACACTCCTGATTCTTGGTCGTTCAAGAATTTGCATGGTGAGATAGTGGGCGTCTGCAAGTAATAGGCGTCTGCAAGTAATCTCACGCAAGGGCCCGCCTCATGTGTTCACCCATGCGTCCACTCTAACCGGAGGAGTCCTCCCATGCCTCTCGCCCTGCTCGCCCTCGCGATCAGCGCCTTCGGCATCGGCACGACAGAGTTCGTCATCAACGGGTTGCTGCCGGAACTGGCGGCCGAGTTCCAGGTGCCCATCCCGACCGCGGGACTGCTGGTCTCGGGATACGCCCTCGGCGTCGTCGTCGGAGCGCCGCTGCTCACCATGATCGGCGCCCGATTCTCCAGGAAGACCATGCTGCTGGCCCTGATGGTCGTCTTCATCGTGGGCAACCTGCTGTGCGCGCTCGCGCCGAGCTACGGCGCGCTGATGGCCGGGCGGGTGGTCACCTCGTTCGCGCACGGCGCCTACTTCGGCATCGGCTCCGTCGTCGCGGCCAGTCTGGTCGCGCCGGAACGGCGGGCCAGCGCGATCGCCATGATGTTCACCGGGCTCACCCTGGCCAACGTCCTGGGAGTGCCGCTCGGTACGGCGGTCGGCCAGGCCCTCGGCTGGCGCGCCACCTTCTGGATCGTCACCGCGGTCGGCGTCGCCGCCCTGGCCGGGGTCGCCGCGCTCGTCCCCGCCCAGCCGCGCGAGAAGGGGCAGAGTCTCCGTGGCGAGCTGGCGGCCTTCCGCGGCGGCCGGGTCTGGCTGGCGCTGCTCATGACGACCCTGGGGTTCGCCCCGGTCTTCGCCGTGATCACGTTCGTCGCGCCCATCGTCACCGAGGTCGCCGGGCTGCCCGCGGGGGCCGTCCCGCTGCTGATGGGCCTGTTCGGCGTCGGCGTCGTCGTGGGCAACCTGCTCGGCGGCAGGTTGGCTGACCGGGCGCTGATCCCGAGCCTCTACCTCTCGGTCGGCGGCCTCACCGTGTTGGCGGCGGTCATCGCCCTCGTCGCCCACTCACAGATCGCGCTGTTCGCCGCCGTCGTCCTCTTCGGTGTCGCGGGCTTCGCCACCGTCCCCCCGCTGCAGATCCGGGTCCTGGACGCGGCGCAGGGCGCTCCGACCCTCGCCTCCGCCGCCAACATCGGCGCCTTCAACCTCGGCAACGCCCTCGGCGCCTTCCTCGCCGGTCTCGCCATCCAGGCGGGTCTCGGCTATGTCTCGCCCGCCTGGGTCGCCGCCCTGCTCGGCCTGCTCGGCCTGGTCACCGTCGCGATCTCCGGTCACACGGTCGGCCGCGAGCGGGCCCTCGCCGCCCAGGGGGCGGGGTGAGGTGGGCCTCCCGCCGGTCAGAACAGGTCAGAACAGGCCGCTCTGCGGGATGGCCTTCTCGTGGATGAGGAGCCACCGCTTGACCGGGGGCCCGTAGTAGTAGCCGCCGAAGCCACCGCCCGCGGGCAGGATGCGGTGGCACGGGACGAACGGGGCGATCAGGTTCTGCGCGCACGCGCCCCCGGCCGCCCTGGCCGCGGTCCTCGGCAGCCCCGCCCGCTCGGCCAGCTCGGCGTAGCCGATCGTGACGCCCGGCGGCACCTCCCGCAGCGCCTTGAGCAACCGCTGCCGCTTCGGTGTGCCCGGCTGCGCCAGCTCGACCTCGTCGAGGGCCTTGAGGTCGCCGTCCAGATAGTCCCGTACGGCCCGCGCCGGGTGGCCGAGGTCACGGGTCTCGACCAGGCCCGCGGCCTGGAGCGCGGGCGACAGCCGTACGAACATCTCCCGCGGGTCGGCGGTGAAGCCCGCGGCGACGAGGACCCCCCGGTGTGAGAGCAGCGCCAGCGGGCCAACGGGGGTGGGCAGGGTCTGCGCCTCGACCCGCGTCTTCACGGGGCTCTCCGTCGGTGTCTCGGTCATTCTGTGCTCCAAAGATGCAGTGCGGCGTAGGCTCGCCAGGGCCGCCACCGCTCAATGTGATCTTCCGGGATGTTCAGGCAGGCCATGGTCCTGCGCAGCCCGAGGTCCCCCTCCGGCCACGCGTCCGGGTCGCGCAGTGCGCGCAGTGCCACGTAGCTCGCCGTCCACGGCCCGATTCCCGGGACCCGCAGTAACCGGGAGACGGCCTGCGACGGCTCCTGGGCCCCGTCCAGGTCGATGTCTCCCTCGGCGACCCGCGCGGCGAGCGCCTTCAGCGTGGTGACCCTCCGTCCGGTGAGCCCAAGCCCCTCAAGGTCGGCCTCGAGCAGCTCACCGGCGGTCGGGAACAGGTGGCTGAGCGTCTCGCCCCCCGTCTCACGTCCCGCGCGGGCGACGATCCTGCCCAGGAGCGTACGGGCGCCCGCGACGGAGATCTGCTGGCCGACCACGGCGCGGACGGCGACCTCGAACCCGTCCCACGCGCCGGGGACCCGCAGCCCGGGGCGGGCGGTGACGAGCGGTCCCAGGGAGGTCTCCCCGAGCGCGTCGGCGATGGCCTCGGGATCGGCGTCGAGGTCGAGCAGGCGGCGGCAGCGGGCGACGACGCGGGCCAGGGTACGGGTGTCCTCAAGCTCGACCTCGAGCCGGACGTGGCCCGGCACGGGGGTGAGGGTGACCGTCCCGCCGGGGATGGCACGGCTGTAGGCCGTCTCGCCGACGTGTTCGAGCCCGGGAATCGCCCTGGCCCGCAGGAAGCGCAGCATCGACGCGGAGTCGTACGGCTCGCGCCGGTGCAGCCGCAGCGTCAGTGAGGTGTCGGCGGACGCCCTGCCCGCCGTCTCCCGCAGCTCGCCCGGCGTGAAGCCGTACGTCTCCTTCATGGTCGCGTTGAACTGCCGCACGCTCCCGAAGCCGGAGGCGAACGCCACGTCGGTGATCGGCAGGCCGGTCTCCGTCAGCAGCTGCTTGGCCAGCAGCAGCCGCTTCGTCCTGGCGACGGCCAGCGGCCCGACGCCGATCTCGGCGGTGAAGAGACGGTGCAGGTGCCGCTCAGTGATGTGCAGGCGTCCGGCCAGCAGGGCGATCCCGCCGTCGTCGGCGACGCCCTCGTCGATCAGCCGCAACGCCCTGCCGACCAGGTCGCCCCTGTGGTCCCAGCCGGGGTCTCCCGGGCTGAGCTCGGGACGGCAGCGCTTACACGGTCTGAACCCGGCCGCCTCGGCGGAGGCCGCGTGCCGGTAGAAGCGCACGTTACGGAGGTTCGGCGTGCGAGCGGGGCAGATGGGCCTGCAGTAGATGCGGGTCGAGGTGACCGCGGTGTAGAACCGCCCGTCGAACCGGGCGTCTCTCGCGGCCACCGCGCGGTAACAGGAGTCGAAATCAAGTTCCACAACGGACACGTCCACAACGGTATTGCCAGCACAGGGCATACGGCTGGCGGGAATCAGACCTGATCGTCACAGGCCCCGGCCCTGCTCCCGTCGGGTCTACTTCGAGTCGGGTCTACTTCGAGGAGACGCCGACCCCGATCTCGAACTCGCGGTAGACACGGGCCCAGAAACCGTCGCGCAGCCAGACCCTGGCCTCGGGGTACGGGCGGAGGGAGTGCCCCAGCTCCTTCTCCGCCTCGATCAGCAGCTCGGTGTCGATGACCGTGGGAAGGATCGGTCCAGGCAGCAGGTCGCGGATGTTGTCGCGGCCCCGGGTGAGGATCCACTTCTGGGCCACGTGCTCGCCGACCTCCTCGACGCGGGGGCGGCTCGGGCCGAGCTTGGTGACCGGGCCGACCGGCGCCTTCGGCTTGGCCGTCGCGGGCGGGCGGCCCGCGAAGACCTGCGCGGGGGAGGGGGTCGCGGGTGCGACGGGAACGGGGACCGGGGCGGGGGCGCGGCTGAAGAAGGAACGGAGGAAGTCGGCGCTGATGATCTCGACGGTGTCCGACTCCCAGACGAGGCGTTCGGCCTGGTTGGTGCCGTAGGGCGGCTCGACGCCCCACAGATGGATGCGCACGCCGTACGCCTGGGCCGCCTCGACGGCGGGGACCATGTCCTCGTCCCCGGCCAGCAGGATCGTGTCGCTCACCGCGTGGTGCCTGGCCAGCGCCTCCAGATCGCTCCTGATCTGCGCGTCGACGCCCTTCTGCTGGCCCCGCGCGTTGAGGTTGCCCAGGCGCACCTTGACCCAGGGAAGCTGGGCGATGACGCGCTGGTCCACGGTCGGCACCCGGTCGCGGGCGGCGTCGTACCAGTAGATCCTCAGCAGCTCGCCGTGGATGCGCGCCTCGGCGTGTTTCTGCAGCGCCTGGATGAGCTCGTCAGCGGCGACGCGGTACTCCTTGCGCTCCTTTGCGCCCAGGAGCACCTCTCCCGCTGCCGCATATAGGTATCCGACGTCCACAAGGACGGCGTACTTCGCGGCAACGGGATGGGTTGTGAGGTCCAGGATGGTCATGTCGTCCTCCAGGCCTCGGAACTCACTGATCGGGCTGACTATATGCGCCCATTTCTTAGATAGTCCCAAGTCTCGTGCAACTTGACACCCCGTTCCGGGGATCTATCGAGGTAGTCCGCTCGATCTCCACGCGCCTTGTCCGGTAGGAAGATACTTTCGCATGCGGTGTGCGGGATCACGCCAATTTTCCTGCTTTGGTGGTGCTTTCACCGCAGGGACCGCCCGCGAGGCGAGGGCGACCACCAATGCGGCGATCTCCTCCTGGGTGGCGTCCCCGTGAACGATCTTCAGGTGCGTCATAGCGGGATGTTCCCATGCTTCTTGGGGGGAAGGGTCGTGCGCTTGTTGCGCAGGGCACGCAGGGCCCTGATGATCCGGACCCGGGTGTCCGAGGGGCGGATCACGGCGTCTACATACCCACGTTCCGCCGCGAGATACGGGTTGGCGAGCGTGTCCTCGTACTCGCCGACGAGCCTGGCGCGCTCGGCGTCCGGGTCGTCGGCCGAGGCGAGTTCGCGCCGGTAGAGGATGTTGACCGCGCCCTGCGCGCCCATCACCGCGATCTGCGCGGTCGGCCAGGCCAGGTTGATGTCCGCGCCCAGGTGCTTGGAGCCCATGACGTCGTAGGCGCCGCCGTACGCCTTGCGGGTGATCACCGTGACCAGTGGCACGGTCGCCTCGGCGTAGGCGTACAGCAGCTTGGCGCCGCGACGGATGATCCCGTTCCATTCTTGATCTGTTCCGGGCAAGAATCCCGGTACATCTACAAATGTAAGAACAGGAATGTTAAAGGCATCGCAAGTACGGACAAATCTGGCGGCTTTCTCCGATGCGGCGATGTCCAGTGTCCCGGCGAAACTCATCGGCTGGTTGGCGACGATTCCCACCGAACGCCCCTCGACCCGGCCGAAGCCCACGAGGATGTTCGGCGCGAACTGCGCGTGCACCTCCAGGAACTCGCCATCGTCCAGCACATGCTCGAGCACCGTGTGCATGTTGTACGGCTGGTTCGCTGAGTCGGGAATCAGCGTGTCCAGCTCCCGGTCCTCATCGGTGGTC
The DNA here is from genome assembly GCF_040689595.1 of Streptosporangium sp. NPDC051023. Classification (NCBI taxonomy): domain Bacteria; kingdom Bacillati; phylum Actinomycetota; class Actinomycetes; order Streptosporangiales; family Streptosporangiaceae; genus Streptosporangium; species Streptosporangium sp. NPDC051023. Next base: position 22,504 of record NZ_JBFBCE010000098.1, read on the forward strand.
TCCAGCGCCGGGTCGGCGTCGAACACCGGGGCCTCGTCCAGATTGTTGGAGGGGAGGTAGGACAGCAGCGCCCTGGCGAACTCCAGGCAGTCGGCCTCGTCGATCGCCTCGTAGTGCGCGACGCCCGACTTCGAGTTGTGCGTGTGCGCGCCGCCGAGCTCCTCGAACGTCACCTCCTCACCGGTAACCGTCTTGATGACGTCCGGGCCGGTGATGAACATGTGGGACTTCTCCGCGACCATCAGCACGAAGTCCGTGAGCGCGGGGGAGTAGACCGCGCCGCCCGCGCACGGGCCCATGATCAGCGAGATCTGCGGGACGACCCCGGAGGCGTGCACGTTCCGCTTGAAGATCTCGGCGTACAGGCCCAGGGAGACGACGCCCTCCTGGATGCGCGCCCCGCCGGAGTCGTTGATGCCGACCACGGGGCAGCCCGTCTTCAGCGCGTGGTCCATGACCTTGACGATCTTCTCGCCGAAGACCTCGCCCAGCGATCCGCCGAACACGGTGAAGTCCTGGGCGAAGATCGCCACAGGCCTGCCGTCGACCGTGCCGTGGCCGGTCACCACGCCGTCGCCGTACGGGCGCTCGCGCTCGAGGCCGAAGTTCGTCGACCTGTGCCTGGCCAGCTCGTCGAACTCGAAGAAACTGTCCTCGTCAAGGAACGCCAGCACCCGTTCCCTGGCCGTCATCTTGCCCTTGGCGTGCTGCCTCTCCACCGCGCGCGCCGAACCGGCGTGAGCCGCCTCGTCCAGGCGACGCTCCAGGTTGGCGAGCTTGCCCGCGGTGGTGTGGATGTCAACCCCGGGGGCTGTCGGCTCGGCGCTCATCGGGTCCCTCACTCCTCGCTCGCTTCACACTGCGTACAAGCTGCGTACATGGCAGGCGCGCCCAGGCGTGACGGCCGTTCCCATGGCCCGCTCCGGGCGCAAGGGGCGCTCCCCGCTCGTTTTCAGCAGGGTAACCGTCTCGACACCCGAGAACCCAGCGGGGTCCCACCTGACAGGAGTGCCCGTGAGGCCGTACCGGGCGAAGCCATCCGTGATCAGAGAAACGCTCGTCAAACGGGTAATTCTGGCAAAGTGGGAGTCATGACGGACAGTGCCGAAGCGGTACGAACACAGCGGCTTTTCAAGAGGTTCGGGCAGCAGGTGGCCGTCGGCGGCGTCGACCTCGTCGTGCCGCGTGGCAGCTTCGCCGGGCTGGTCGGTCCGAACGGCGCCGGAAAGACGACCACGCTCAGCATGGTCACCGGCCTGCTCCGTCCCGACGACGGCGCCATCCACATCGACGGCCTCGACGTCTGGCGCGACCCGGTCGCGGTCAAGGCCCGCATCGGCGTGCTCCCCGAGGGGCTGCGTCTGTTCGAGCGCCTGTCGGGGCGGGAGCTGCTGTCGTACAACGGCCAGCTCAGGGGCATCCCGAAGACCGAGGTCGAGCGGCGAACCGAGGAACTGCTGCGGGTCATGGACCTGGCGGACTCGGCGGACAAGCTCGTCGTCGACTACTCGACCGGCATGCGCAAGAAGATAGGCCTGGCCGCCGCGCTGCTGCACAACCCCAGGGTGCTCTTCCTGGACGAGCCCTTCGAGGGTGTCGACCCGGTCAGCGCCAACACGCTGACCGAGGTGCTGCGGCGCTACACCGCCTCGGGCGCGACCGTCGTTTTCTCCAGCCACGTCATGGATCTCGTCGAGCGCCTGTGTGACTGGGTCTCGGTGATGAGCCGGGGCCAGATCGTCGCGCAGGGCCCGCTGGACCAGGTCCGCGCGGGGCGGAGCCTCAACGAGGCGTTCCTCGGCCTGGTCGGCGCCAGGGGCGAAGGCCACGGTCAGGACGGAGGGGAGGGGCTGTCATGGCTGGGCGCGACCTCGGCGTGAACGGTCAGGGAACCGGCCCCGGCACGGACGGCCCGCTTCCCGGCGACACCGGCGGTTTCGGGGGAGACGGCCGGGGCGTCGGCCTGCCGGGTGCGAGTGCTCCCGCGGGGAACGGCTCGCCCGCGGGCGGCGCCGTCCGGGTGAGCCCCCTGATCTTCGTACGGCTCAAGCTCCGGCTGATCGCCGGGAACCTGCGTGGCAACGGCGTGCGCCTGGCCGGTTTCATCTTCACCGTGATCGCCGCCATAGCCGTCGCGACCTTCGGGTTCCTCGGCCTGTCCGCGCTGAGGTTCGCCCCCGATGACGTCGCGGTGGACGTCGGGGTCGTGCTGTTCACCATCTTCCTGGTCAGCTGGGCCGTGGGGCCGCTGCTGGTGTTCGGCCTGGACGACACGCTCGATCCGTCGCGCCTCGCGCTGTTCCCGCTGCGGACGGGCCAGCTGGCGGCCGGAATGTTCGCCACGTCGATCACCGGCGTCTGGCCGATCGCCACGCTGATCCTCATGTCCGGCGCGATCGCCGGTCTGGCCGGGGGGATCGGCGGCGTGCTCCTCGGCGTCGTCGCGGTCCTGCTGCAGTTCGCGCTCTGCATCGTCACCTCCCGGCTGATCACCACCGCCCTGTCCGGCGTCATGCGCACCCGCAGGGGCCGCGACGTGCTCGCCATCTCGGTGATCTTCTTCGTCCTGGCGGGGCAGCTCCCCAACCTGCTGCTCAACGGCGGCTTCTCGGCCGATCCCGGGCGGATGCTGCACGCCATCGCCTCCGTGCTGCGCTGGACCCCGCCGGGCATGGCCGCGCACGCCATCGCGGACGGCGGCCTGGTCGCGGTCGCCGAGCTCGTCGTTCTCGCCGCCCTGGTCCTCGTGATCGGCCGTCTCTGGATCGCCGCGCTCCGCAAGGCACTCGTCACGACGGACGCCTCGACGGAGGGCGCCTCCGTGCGCAACTCCAGGGGCGTGCTCGCGCGCTTCCTGCCGGACGGCCAGCTCGCCGCGGTCGCGACCAAGGAGCTCAAGTACGCCCGCCGCGACCCCAGGGGCAGGGTCGTCTGGTTCACCTCCGTCGCGGTCACCGGCGTCATGGCCTTCTCCCTGAGCCGCGGCGAGGGAGCGGGAGGCATCGGCCTCGTGGTCGGCCCGGCCTGCCTGGGCGCGGTGATGATCGCCCTGCAGTCGGCCAACTCCTTCGGGATCGACGGCCGCTCGCTGTGGATGAACTCCGTCGTCTACGGCACCGGCCGCGCCTGGCGGACCGACCTGGCGGGGCGGCACCTGGCCGTCGCGACGATCGCGACGCCGCTGCTCGGCCTGCTGGCGGTGCTGGCCGCCCTCCTCGCCGGGAACCCGCTCTGGGCCGTTCCCGGCGCGCTCACCGCGTGGGGCGTGCTCGGCGTCGGGCTCGGGGTCGGCGCCATGACGAGCGTGCTCGTGCCGTACTCGGTGCCCGAGCGGCTCAACGCCTTCACCGGGGCGGTTCCCGGACAGGGCGGCATCGCCTTCGTGGCCTCGTTCGGCGCGATGATCGGTGGCGGTCTGCTCGCGCTGCCCGTAACCGTGCCCATCCTTCTCGGCGTCACCTGGGTCAGCGCGCTGGCGGTGCCGTACGGCCTGCTGGTCTCGTGGGCGGGTCGCAGGATGGCCGGGGACATCGGTTTTCGCAGGTATCCCGAGCTTGTCGGGGCCGTTTCCCAGGGGAGCTGAATTGGTCTAGTCCAATAGGTGAGACCGGTATCCGCCCGGGAATTCGGACTGACTACGCTGACGAATATGTCCGCTATCGCGAACACCCAGGCAGAACGTTCATCCGCTGTCACTGAGATGCCCGATGAGCTGCGCGCGGATGTGCGGCTGCTCGGTGGGCTTTTGGGGCAGGTGATCGCCGAGCACGGCGGCGACGACCTGCTCGCCGACGTCGAACGGCTTCGCAAGGCCGTCATCGCGGCCCGTCGTGGGAAGGTCTCCGGCGACGAGATCACCGCGATGGTCGCGGAGTGGCCGGTCGACAGGGCGGTGCTGATCGCCCGCGCGTTCACCTGCTACTTCCATCTGGCGAACCTCGCCGAGGAGCACTTCAGGATCCGCACCCTCCGTGTCCGCGACACCGGCGAGGAGCCGCTCCCGGAGTCCATCGCGCAGGCCGTTCAGGAGTTGGGCGGCGAGCGCGTCGCCGAGCTTGTCGAGGGGCTGCGGCTGCACCCGGTGCTGACCGCGCACCCGACCGAGGCCCGCAGGCGCGCGGTGGTCACCGCGATCCAGCGGATCAGCGGCAGGCTCGCCGCCTACAACAGCCCGGAACGAGGAGCGGCCGAGCGGGCCGAGACCCGGCGGCGGCTGCTGGAGGAGATCGACCTCCTGTGGCGGACCGCGCAGCTCAGGGCGACCAAGCTCGACCCGCTCGACGAGGTGCGCACCGCCATGGCGGCCTTCGACGAGACCCTGTTCCGGGTCATCCCGCTGGTCTACCGCTCGCTGGACGCCGCACTCGGCGAGGGCACGGGCACCCGTGAGCCGCTGGCCCGCGCCTTCATCCGCTACGGGAGCTGGATCGGCGGCGACCGCGACGGCAACCCCAACGTCACCGCCAAGGTGACCAGGGACGCCCTGCTGATCCAGTCGGAGCACGTGCTGATCGCGCTGGAGAACGCCGCGCTCAGGATCGGCAGGTCCCTCACGATGACCGCCTCCTACGCCCCGGCGTCGCCGCGCCTGCGGGCGGCGCTCGCCGCGGCGGAGAACGACCACCCCGAGCTGGTCTCGGAGATGTCGACCCGCTCGCCGCAGGAGCCGCACCGGCAGTGGCTGCTGTTCGTCGCCGCCAGGATCGGGGCGACCAGGCAGCGCGGCCTCGACCTGGCCTACCGCTCGCCGGAGGAACTGCTGGCCGACCTGCGGATCGCCCAGGAGTCGCTGGTCGCCGCGAAGGCGCCCCGGCAGGCGTACGGCGAGCTGCAGCACCTCCTCTGGCAGGTGGAGACGTTCGGCTTCCACCTCGCCGAGCTGGAGGTGCGCCAGCACTCGCAGGTCCACGCCGAGGCGCTGGCCGAGCTGGCCGCGGGCCGGACCTCCGAGCGCACCGACGAGGTCCTGGCGACCATCAGGACGATCGGCTGGATCCAGGAACGGTTCGGCACCACCGCCTGCTCCCGCTACGTCGTCTCCTTCACCCGTTCCGCCGACGACATCGCCGCGGTCTACACGCTGGCCGGGCACGCGCTCGGCGACCGGGCCCCCAGGCTCGACGTGGTCCCGCTGTTCGAGTCCGGCGCGGACCTGGCGAACGCCCCGGCCGTGCTGACCGGAATGCTGGCCATCCCCGGCATCCAGGACAGGCTCGCGGCCAACGGCCGCCGCCTGGAGGTCATGCTCGGCTACTCCGACTCGGCCAAGGAACTCGGCCCCGCCGCCGCGACGCTGAAGCTGTACGAGGCGCAGGAGGCGCTGACCGCCTGGGCCGCCGAGCACGACGTGTCGCTGACGCTGTTCCACGGCCGGGGCGGCGCGCTGGGCCGGGGCGGCGGCCCCGCGAACCGGGCCGTGCTCGCCCAGGCCCCCGGCTCGGTCGGCGGCAGGTTCAAGGTCACCGAGCAGGGCGAGGTCATCTTCGCCCGGTACGGCCACGCCGCCATCGCCCGCCGTCACATGGAACAGGTCACCTCCGCGGTCCTGCTGGCCTCGACCCCGACGATCGAGGCCCGTACGGCCGAGGCCGCGGGCCGCTTCCGCGGCGTCGCCCAGCAGGTGGCCTCCGCCTCGGAGAAGGCCTACCGGTCGCTGACCGAGGCGCCCGGCTTCCCCGAGTGGTTCTCCCTGGTCAGCCCGCTTGAGGAGATCGGCTCGCTGCGTCTCGGCTCCCGCCCCGCCAGGCGTGGCCTCGGCGCCCCCCGGTCCCTGGACGACCTGCGGGCCATCCCGTGGGTGTTCGCCTGGGCGCAGACCCGGGTCAACCTGCCCGGCTGGTACGGCCTGGGCAGTGGCCTGGAGGCGGTGATCTCCGAGTCGGGCATCGACGAACTGCGCGCCGCCTACCGCGAGTGGCCGCTGTTCGCCTCGCTGCTGGACAACGTGGAGATGTCGCTGGCCAAGACCGACAGGGACATCGCGACCCGCTACCTCGCGCTGGGCGGGCGGGACGACTTCGTCGAGCAGGTGCTCGGGGAGTACGACCGCACCCGCCGCCTGGCCCTGGAGATCACCGGCCACAGCCGCCTGCTGGAGAACCGCAGGGTGCTCTCGCGCGCGGTGCAGCTGCGGGACCCGTACGTGGACGCGCTTTCGCACCTGCAGCTGCGCGCCCTGTCCGCGCTGCGCTCCGACGACGCCCTGTCGGAGGAGGAGCGCGAGCGGTTGTCCACGCTGCTGTTGCTGTCGGTCAACGGCGTCGCCGCAGGCCTGCAGAACACCGGCTGACCGTCCCGGCGCCCGGCTGGATACCCGTCCGGCCGGGCCGCCGTCCGGCGCAGGGGCCGCAGCTCAGGCGGTGACCCGCTCCGCGCCGGAATAGATGTTGAAGCGCTCCTCGCGCAGGAAGCCGACCAGTGTCATCCCGAACTCCCTGGCCAGGTCGACGGCCAGGGAGGACGGCGCAGAGACCGCGCAGACGATCGCGATCCCGGCGCCCAGGGCCTTCTGCATGATCTCGTAGCTGCTGCGCCCGCTGACCACCAGGATGTGCCCGCCCAGTGGCGGCAGCCCGTTCATCAGAGCCCAGCCGACCAGCTTGTCCAGCGCGTTGTGCCGGCCCACATCCTCGCGGAGCGCCACCAGCCCGCCATCCGGGGTGAACAGCCCGGCGGCGTGCAGCCCGCCCGTCTTGCCGAAGACACCCTGGGCCTGCCTGAGGCGGTGCGGCAGGCCGTACAGGAGGTCGGGGGAGACCCGCAGGCCGTCACCCGGGGGCAGCGGGGCGCACCGGTCCCGCAGGGCGTCGAGGCTGGCGGTGCCGCAGACGCCACAGGCGCTGGAGGTCACGAAGTGCCGCTCAAGGGAGGGCAGGTCGGGCAGCGGGCCGCGCAGCCGTACGGTCACCGTGTTGTAGCGCGCCTCCGGAGCCACGTCCTCGTCGGTGCAGTAGGCGATGGAGACGATCTCCCCCGCGGAGGCCAGCCCCTCGCCGTGCAGGAACCCGGCCGCGAGCTCGAAGTCCGCGCCCGGGGTCCGCATGGTGATCGCGACCGTACGGCGCGCCTCGCCCGCCTGAACCCTGATCTCCAGCGGCTCCTCGGTCGCCAGGTCGTCGCGCCTGTCCCTCGCGACCCCACCCGCCACCTCCCTGACCCGGGTCCTGGTGCTCGGGCCCGGGCGTCTGGCGACCCCGGGAAGGAGGGCGTCTGCCAGGTCGTGCGGGTCGGGACCTCTGCTCATGCCCCCATCTTGGCGCTCCGGACCCCCTCGGACGTCCCCGCCCCCGCTGCCTTCCCAGTATTCCCTGCTCATTGCCGTAATTCGGTAACAGGCGGTCGCCTGGGGCGGGAAGATGGATAAGTGCTCGACTCGCCCTTCACCGATCTCGACCGCCCGCCGCTGTCCCAGGCGGCGCTCACCCGTGCCCTGGTCCGCCCCGGCGGCCTGTGGTCGGACATCACCGTCGTGGGCAGGACCGGCTCGACCAACGCCGACCTCACCCAGGCCGCACGCGATGGTGCCAGGCAGGGAGCCGTGCTCGTCGCCGAGGCGCAGTTCGCCGGTCGCGGCAGGCTCGGCCGTACCTGGAGCGCCCCGCCCCGTTCGGGGCTGACTTTCTCGGTGCTCCTGCGCCCCGAGCCGTCCCCCGCCAAGCAGGGCTGGCTGCCACTGCTCGTCGGCCTGGCCACCGCGTCGGCCGTGCGCAAGCTCGCCGAGGTCGACGCCCGGCTGAAATGGCCGAACGACCTGCTGATCGGGGAGCGCAAGCTCGCCGGGGTGCTCGCCGAGCGGGTGGACAGCGCGGTGGTCGTGGGCGTCGGGCTCAACGTGAGCGTCCGCGCCGACGAACTGCCTGTGGCGACCGCGACCTCGCTTGTCATCGAGGAGGCCGCTTGCGTCGACCGCGATCCGCTCATCAGGGCGGTGCTGCGGGAGATCGAGACCCACTACCGGGAGTGGTCGGAGGCGGACGGCGACGCCGACGCGTGCGGGCTGCGGGCCGCCTACCTGGGGATCAGCGCGACGGTCGGCCAGGAGATCCGGGTCGAGCTGCCGGGCGAGCGGGTGCTCACCGGCCTGGCCACCGGCATCGACGGGTCCGGTCACCTGCTCGTCGAGTCGAAGGGGCGCGAGCACGCGCTGAGCGCGGGCGACGTCGTGCACGTTCGTCCGCACGTTTCGTGACGCGGGGTGCCCGGGCATGCCACGATTTGCCCCATGGGTCTCGCTGATCACCACCTGGCGGAGGGGGAACTGCGCATTCGCACGTTCCACCCCCACTGGAAGCGCCTCGTCATTCCGTTCATCGCACTGGTTCTCATCATCCTCGGATCGGGTGCCGCGATCTTCTTCATGCCCGCCTTCGAGTACGACGGCTACGCGCGCATCGCCGTGGCGGTGATCTCCGTAGGACTGCTGACCGTGTGGTCGTTCGCGCCGTACCTGCAGTGGAAGAACACCACCTACGTGCTCACCTCGCACCGGCTCAGCATCAGCAAGGGGGTGCTGAACAAGTCCAACGAGGACATCCCGATGAGCAAGGTCAACACGGTCAGCGCAGACCAGACCCTGGTCGAGCGGATGTTCGGCAGCGGCACGCTCAACGTCGAGTCGGCGGGCGAGCAGGGCCACGTCACGCTGCGCGACATCCCGAGCATCCAGGAGGTGCGGGCCGAGCTGTTCCGCGCCGTCGACGAGGCCCTGGACGAGGAGCCATGAGACCCCGGCCTCCCCGCGGAACCGCCCAGGGGAGGCCGTTGGGGTGATCGGGGGCGGTGCGGTCGGGGTGTCGCTGCCACCGCCTCCACACGCTTCCGGCTCGATATGAACGTCCGCCTGGACCTCGGCCTGGCCGCCTGAGTCGTTGCCGTCACCCAAGGGTGAGCCGGAGCCGACCGCCCTTGGGAGTGAAGGTGAAGCTCCGGTCGAAGCGGCCTGGTCCACGGCGCACTGCGAGAAGGATCGGCTCGTCATATGCGGGCCACGGCGCACCGGTTTCCGGATCAGCCCCGTTCCAGAGGTGGAAGAAGATCATCGGATCGCATGACGTGCCGGTCGCATAGCCGAAAGTCTTGCCGTAGAACGGATTGGAGCCCCCGAAGGTGATGGAAGGCTCACCAAAAGCGCCCAGAACATCTGAAAGCATCCGGTCCTGCTCCAGCCACGTCATGACCTCGCCGACCATCGCGACGTACTCGTCGTGGCCCAGGAGCCGCTGCGTCTGCAACCATCCCCGTTCACGGGCGAACTCCGCGTAGACCGAGGCCATGCCGCATTCGTAGGAGCCGGGAATCAGCCGAGCGAATGCCCCCGACACACCGCTACCGGTAAAAGAGCCGCGAGACTCCATCGCCTCATGGTTCGCCGCCAGCACGTCCTCGGCGCGCTCGGCGTACGACAGGTGCTCGATCACGAGCCTGACTGCCGTCTCACCGCCGTACATGCCCGGCCTCCGCAGCGCCTGGTTGAGCTGTTCGACCAGATAGCCGTGAATCTCTGTAGACGTGCGGAGTCTTTGCTCGACGGACATGAAGATCATTCTTTCACGCCCTCCTGTTTCACAGGTGATCGCTCGCAAAACACCGGCGCCGCCACCGACTTGTAATCTCGCGACGTCACCGGAGTGCGAGATCGTCGAAGCCGCCTTGTTTGATGTCGCTGATGAAGGTCGTCCAAGTGTCGCGGTGGAATGTGAGGGGGGTGCCACCGGGATACGGCGGAAACGGGCCGCGTCTGCCGGAGAGCGCACGTCAGGCGGTGGGAGCGGAAGCCGAGGTTTCGGCTGTGGATGACGGTGCCCGGCATGGGGCCGGATTGGCTCCTACAGAGGCTTTACTGCGCTGACCTGGTCAGACGCCGACGTGGAGGACCCGGGTCTTGACGCCCCTGGGAGTTACATTTCCTCCGATGGTGCGCGCCCCGAGCGGCGGGCCGAGCTGGGCGATGCGCCGTTTGCTGAGCACGGCCGCGATCACCCGATCCAGGTCGTCCTGGTCGGCGAGTTCGTCCAGCGCTGAGGCTCAGGATCGGAACGTGTACTCGTGCCGGTCGAAGTCCAGCGTCCAGGCGTACTCGGCGAGGAACGCCTGCGTGAGCACCCCGTCGATCGTGACGCCGCCGAACCGGGACCAGGGCGCGGTCCTGCCGGGAGTGACGGACATGAGGTGCCCCGGCTGCTCCAGCGCCCCCAGCCGCAGGGGATGGGCCGCCTTCAGGTGGGTGGCGGCGAGGTCGGCTCGTGGGATTCCCCACGAGCGGTACTGGGATCTGGTGGCCAGCACGGCCGCCTGCCGGGTCGTGCCGTCCTCGTCCTCCAGCACATGGACCAGGCCCGAGTCGACGAAGAAGGTCAGGCCGCGGTGGTGGCCGTAACCGCCCCTAGTGAACATGAAGTGGTCGCCCCACAGGTAGAAGGGCACGCGGGTGCCGTCGGGCGGGGAGCGGTGCCCGCGCGGGGCGAGGAGCAGGTGGCCGGCCGGGGTGTCGATGGTGGGCAGGAAACGCCGCAGCAGGCAGGTGCCCATGATCACGAGATCTTGGGGGCCGGTCAGGGTGGGGACGACGTCCACGGGTACGTTCGTCAGCATCGCGCCGCCGAGGGCCAGCTCGCGGGCGATGCCGGCGCGGACCGGTGTACGGGTGACGCCGTGGAAGCGGCGCCCGTTCGGCACGGTCTCGATGCCCATCGCCGCCGCCCGCCCGGTGCCCATCACCAGGAACGTGCCCCCGGTGTCCAGGTGGAGCAGGGTCTGGTGGCCGTTCAGCGTGCCTTCGACGGCGGGCAGGTACGCGGCCAGGGGGTGGTCGCCGAACGGGAGCCGGACGGGCTCGGCCGCCTTCACCAGCATCGGGTGGTCGCGCCGCAGCGCCAGATCGGGCGGGATGCGGCGGCGCCGGCGGCGTAAGTGCTCGCAGGCCCGGTCCACCTGGTCCAGGTGCAGCCAGGCGTGCGCCACCGGCTCGTCGAGCGCGCGGAGCCGGAGCCCGCCCGCGAGGGACTCGTAGCGGGCCAGCGCCCGCTCGAACCGGCCGCGTACCAGGTCGGCCAGAACCAGCAGGTGCTCGTCCCCTGCCTCGGCCGCCAGTCGCGCGGCCTCCTCGACATCCCCCGACATCCATGCCCGCCGCGCCCCGGGGGGTCGTGACGGCGTCATGCCGGCTCCTGTCCCGGCTCGTCCGCGAGCGTGGCCGGGCTGACGTCGAGCGCGGCGGCGAGGATGGCGAGCAGCGGGATGACAGCCCGCGCGACGACCTCGTACGCGCCCCGCCGCCGCTGCGTGATCAGTCCGGCCCGCTGCAGCTCGCGCAGGTGGTGGTACAGGTGGCCGGTCGAGCTCTCGCCGCCCAGCGCCTCCTGCAACTCGGCCCGGCTGCGGGGCCCGCCGACGAGCGCCGCGAGCAGCGCCAGCCGGGGCGGGCTGCCCATTGACTCCAGGGTCCCGGCGGCGGCCGTCCAGTCGGTCGCCATCAGCTCGGCGACCGGGTGCTCGCCGACCCACACGTATTCGTGGCCGCCGAGGAACGCCGCCCCGGCGTACGCCACCGTGCCGGCCGTCTCGCCGGGCGGGTGGCCCTCCACGGCCCGTTCCCGGAAGTGCCGCACCAGCTCCAGCGAGGACGACGCCGTAACTTGACGTCCGGAGGCTGGTGCCTTTGTCTGCTGTTCCTCCAGCCGGTCTATCCGCCGTTCCAGCGCCGCCAGACGATTCTCCACGTGACCCCATTCCATTTTTCCGTAATTACGGAAAAATGTACGTAGGTGGTGATGTGCTGTCAAGCAGTGGGTGAGTTCTAGGTCGCTGACGTGCGCGCTCCAGTGTCGCGCTGTCGCTGTTCGCCGACTTCGAGAACTTCAGCGTCCCTAATCCGGCGGCCCAGCAGGGAGGAGGTGGCCACCGCCATGCTGGACCAGGTGGTCGCGGGGCTTGAGCAGCAACCGAACAGCCAGTGACGTTAAGGAGCCGGCGGGCCCGTCTTATCGTCACTGACCGTTTTGATGTAGGTGGTCGCCGGGGTCGGCCTACATGGCCTCATCATCCGTCAAGAACTCCACCGGCATGCCCGCAAAGTAGGGCCAACCGAGAGGCAGATCACCCACAGCGATCAAACCATTACGAGATCCCCGCCTATCCGACGCTCCACCCGGATCGGAACGGCGAGCGGCGGTAAGCCGCGCCCCGACGCCTCGCTAACGCCACTGGCCGTTCCATTGCTGCTGACCCCCTGCACGATCTACGACGGCACCAACGACTGGCACGACCGCAGCGAGTTCGAACGGGGCCTCATCGACATCGAATGCAGCCACAAGGGCGGCACCAAATGGGTGCTCACCGTGGTCGCCTACGAATTCGGCCCGGAGAAGCCCGGCCCTCACATCGAGATCCGCTTCCTTATCCCCACGTTCGAGCACGCCGAATTCCGCGAGCTGTTCAGGCACCTCACCGAAAACAAGGCGATCACAACGCTGCCTGACGTGGTCAACCTGCTCGACCGGCTCGGAGCCCAAGACACCACCCCCAAGAGCTAGGGCAGCCTCAACGGCCCTGCACGGAAGTGAGCCCGGGACCCGGGCCAAGGGCCCGGGCTTAACCGTTTTCCAAAGGGGTCTCCAATGGAACGACGACGTCATGAGCGACGTCGGCCTCTGAGATTCTTGACCGGGCCCCGCCCACTCCCAGCCTCCTGCCCGGCCCTGGTTACGACTCGAGCATTCGCCCCCGTGACAGCGGGGCAGCGGGATGGGATGACCAGATATGGGCCTTCTTCCCCGCTCTCTCAACCCTCGAACTGTAGAGACTTCCGGTGTGGTGATCTTCAGGTTTTATGATCTTGCCGGTGCGTCGCGCGCCGTCGGGGCAGGCTCTGCCCTGCCC